>JBEHWP010000816.1:0-3133 GCA_040217665.1 Vulcanimicrobiota bacterium | reverse complement strand
ATATTCACATCAAAAGCTATTTCTTTTTTTTCCATGTCCTGTGAAGCAATTACAGAAAGCTTTGCTTTACCGGTAAAATCTGAAGGTATTTTAAAAGATGAATTAACACTTCCCGACGAATCTGTAATGCCGGTAAAAAGTTCCTTTTGTTCCTTATCAGAAATAAATTTAACAGAAACATTTACTCCTTCCAGAGTTTTTTGACCATGTTCATCAAGGGCAATAATCCTGAGCGCTCCGTTGCCTCCAGAAAGAAAATCTATCTGTCCCAGCACTTTGAGTCTTATATGATTTCCTGTAGCTTCGCCGGGATAATAGAGGAAAGCCATAATTAAGATAACCGGTAAAAGTAAAAAACATTTTTTCATAAAAAAACTCCTTTCGTAATATAAAAATGAGAGAAAAGACGTGAGCTGTGGGGGAAAAGTGGTTATTTATTTCCCTGCTCACGTCTCGTTCACCAACGTGATAACTATAAAATATTAGACGGATAATTCATAAATTTTTCTCATCTGTTATCAGACAGCTTGCCCCGTAACGGGTAATGAGTGACGGGATGATAATAACCATAATCTGTCAGGGTTATTTTCTTACAATTCCTGACTATATTTTACAGATAGCCGGAAAAAAAGTATATTTGGAACATGTTTGGAACTTTTTTGACACACATAATATGTATTATAGTATTAATAGAAATAGAACAATCAGGCGAATTTATATTAAAACATTACACAGGAATATTTAATCATTATAAATTAAAATAAATTTTACTGCATAAAAATATTGATATAAATTATTAATTTTTCAATATTTTTTCAAGGTTGACAGAAGTCACTTTTAATTTTATAATAAAAAGGAAGATAGATACAGAGATGCATTTTAAAAGGATTTTTTGTAACATCAGCAATAATCTCAATTATTTAAAAATAGTTTAGTAATAATTAAATTTTGAAAGGAGAGATATTAAATGTCAACAGTAGGCGGCGTAAGTTCAGGTGGCGGAAGTCCTGCTGCAAGTGCTCCGAGTGGAAATTCAGGAGGGACTAAGAATTCAGGAGGGACTACAAATAGCGGAGGGTCTAAAGGAACCACTGATGCAGGAGGGTCTAAAGGAACCACTGAGAGTGGAGCATCCAAAACTGATACAACAGACAAAAGCTCTTTAACTCCGGACGGACAGGCAGAAGCCAATAACCCGGAAAACTATTTAAACCCCGACGGAAGTTATGATGTTGCAAAGGCAATGACAGATTTCAACACTCAGAAAATTAATGAATCTGCTGCCAATTTCATTGCCAATCTGGGTAAATCAGAAGATATACACTGTGCATTTATGGACTCAGGTCAATCTCCATTCGGTGGTGCTTTCTCTGAAAGTGGCGGAGGCAACAAAAAGTCCGGCGGAGCAGATAGTAATTCACAATCCGGTCTCAACCCTCAAAACTACTTAAAAGAAGATGGAAGCTATGATGTTGCAAAGGCAATGAAAGACTTCAATACCCAGAAAATTAATGAAGCTGCTGCCAATTTCATTTCCAACATGGGTAAATCAGAAGATATACATTGTTCATTTATGGATTCAGGTCAATCTCCATTCGGTGGTGCTTTCTCTGATGGCGGTGGTGGTGGAGGAGGCAATACTATGAGAAGCAGTAATATGTTTGAAGGCTTTGGAGATGTCAGTTTAAATCCGCAGAATTATGTAACAGAAAATGGAGATTATGATGTCGCACAGGCACATAAGGATTTCAATACTCAAGAGATTAATAACTTTGCAGCTAATTTCATTAAAAATATGGGTAAAACTGAAGATATAAGTTGTATTTTCGGGAAAAATGGTATGTCTCCATTCAGCTAGACATCCTATTAAAAATAAATCTTCTAAAACACAAATGCTTAAAGGGTTCAGGTTTTCTTACCTGAACCCCGATTTTTTTAAAGGTCTTCTACGACGGCAGTAATTGCAGCCACTGTCATTTACAATTTCCGGAGATATTCTATAGCTTTTTCAAGCTGTACATCTTTCCCCTCACAGTATTTTATATCAAAAGGTACTGTAATATCAGGTTCAACACCTTTCCATTCCAGCTTTTCTCCGTCCACCAGTGCTTCGAAACATGCCAGATATAAAAGAGAGCCATCGGAGACAGGTAAAATCTTACCTCCCAGAACGGCTCCTCCGGTATTCTCCCCTATGAGTGTTCCGATTTTATATTTCTTAAATCCGTAAGCCAGGATCTCTTTACCGCTTCTTACCCGTTCATTTATAAGCATGACAACAGGTTTTTTCCACTGAGAGCGACCGGTAATGACGGTGCCATTTCTATCAATCATTTGAATTTCAGGAATTTTTTCATTAAATACATTTAAATAATCAGGATTTGCCCCTCCCCATCCGTCACGGATGTCAAATATAAGGGCATCTGCGTCTTTTAATATTCCGTCACTTATGGCAGAAATAAACTCGTCATAATATGTTTCTCCTGCAAAATTCCAGATATGGATATAGCCGATTTTCTTATTTTCTTCATTAAAAATTTTTATACTTTCTTTTTCCGCTCTCAGGAATTCTTCAGAAGGATTTATAATTTCAGCTATAAGCTTTACCTGAAAAGGTTCATCTTTTTCCTTTCTTCTTATGAGACATATTGCCCCATCAGATCTATCAATAAAAGATGCCACTCCTCTGTAAGGTTCACCGTCAACCGATATTATTTCATCACCCGCCATAAGTCCTGCTTTTTCAGAGACGGAACCTGCCATTACAGAAACAATAAAAGTCCTGCTGTCTATTTCTTTTGTAAATAGTCCTGTAGAAGGATATAATATATGTTTATCATTGAAGATTTTTTTTATTTCAGGAAGAGAGGAAAAAATCGATGCAATCTGGTAATACTCAGAGTCATCTTTTGTATAATAAGTGGTATGAGATGTGTTAAATTGTTTTAACATATTATTAATGACTTTTGAAAATTCTCTATCAGATCGTATTTCACCGGCATTGGTTCGAAAAATTTCCTTTATACCGGTGAAATTTTTATCTATAAAAGCAGGGTCATAAAAATTTTTCTCTACCAGTTCACATATTTCATTAAATAAATTAAAATATTTCGGATTATCTTCAATAGATGAC
>JBEHWP010000815.1:0-3142 GCA_040217665.1 Vulcanimicrobiota bacterium | reverse complement strand
ATACGGCCCTTTTGAACCTCTCAACGGGACAGGTATTGTTACAACATCAAAGGATAATCTCTATACTGTTAAATTAATAGAAGATCCGCAGCAGGAAGGAACGTTTATTGCCATAGGCTGGTATATGGAAAGTAAAAATGGGCAGGAAGCGCTCACTCTTTCAAAGCCAATGGAAGTTCTGTGGGAACAAGATATTATAAAAATAAAGACAGACTGAAGTTGTGAATTTTTACAGGATTTTTATGAGTATGATGAAATTTGCCACTTCACTGGATGTGGATTCTCATATTTGGTTATGACTGCTCCGGTCATGTTTGTTTTTATGAGAAGATCTGTAGCAATTCCTATTAAAAACCTTTAAAAATAAGGCCTGTGTCAATTTCCAGTCCTTCAAATCCTTCGACCGTTATTATATCATTCTGTGTGTATATTTCCGGCTTATTATAGGTGCCTTTATCATTTAGCTTAAAAATAAAAATTTCTTTTTCTTCCGGATCAAGAATCCAGTATTGATTTACTCTATTTTTTCCATACAGGTCTCTTTTCTTTATAAAATCCTTTGATGCAGTGGAAGGTGATATGATTTCAATGATTATAGAAGGAGCACCTTTACAACAATTGTCTTCTAATTTATCTAAATCACATACGATTATAATATCAGGTTGGACTACATTAAATATTTCTTCATCCGTAGCTTTGTTGTCTCCGGGAAATTTTACGTCAAAAGGATCTGTATAAACTTCACAGGTTTTATCTTTAAAATAATGTTCTAACTGGTAAACTAGCTTTAAAGAGAACTTTTGATGTTTTCTTGTTGGAGAAGGACTCATATTATAGGCTTTCCCTTCAATTATTTCCCATCTCTCATTCTCAGGCCATGTAATATAAGTGGAGCTATTGATCTGACGGTTTTGGAAAGGTAAATTCCTGAACTATAAAAAATTAAAAAAAATTTTTCGGAAAATTGCAAAATTTTGACTCTTATTATTATAGAAGGTTATTTTAAAGATTGAACGTCATAATATTATTACAAAGAAATTATTTCATGGAGGTAGTTACAATTTTATGGAAGTAGAAACCTTTAATAGTAATGGTAAATTTTATATCTATATACTGGCAAATGGCAGATACGGACTCACCTATACAGGAATTACAGGCGATTTGATAGGAAAAATTTACAGCTACAGAAAAGATGTTTCCCGAAAAATTATAAATAGATATAAAATCCATAATCTGGTTTATTATGAAACAGCAAAAAACATGAGGGAAGCACTGAAAAAAAAGAAATATTTAAAAAATCTTTCAAGGAAAGAAAAGATGGAATTTATTGATGAAAAGAACGCTGAATGGAAAGATCTTTATTATGAAATTATTTTATAGAAAAATTAAGGGAGGTTTTATTTTATGATTGAAATTATTTCAGGCTCTTCTGTGTTAACGGAATATAATAAAATTATTCATGACACAGATACGGTTCTGGTCGTCGATGATGATGAATTTATCTGCCATGTAGCAAAAATTATGCTTGAACGTATGGGCTTTAAAGTATTGATTGCAAGAAACGGACGGGAAGCAGTAAAACTGTTTCAGAAGTATCACAAAGATATAATAGTTGTTTTACTCGATATTGCCATGCCGGAAATGAACGGAGCAGATGCTTTTCTGGAACTTCGCCGTATCAAACATGATGTAAAAGTTATATTATCTACAGGATATAATGATAGCAGTAATTTTATCGAAGAAGATGAATATATGGTTTTTCTGGACAAACCATATCAAATGGAAGAGTTAACAGACCTTTTACAGAAGCTGATATACCGGTAGTTTTACTCTGAAACTTAAGGCTTCCTGGAGAATATATATATACTATAATTATAATTTTTTTATTTTTTAAGCTCTTTTTTTACTGTACAAAAGGAAATTATAAAATTTTAACGAAGTTCTTAAATTATATTTTCTTTTATATCTTCTTTAGAGCTTTAATTAATACTCCGGGAGGTTTTTCTATGACCATATTAAGATATTCGATAATGTTATTATTACTTGCCTGTCTGTCAGGATGCGGCAGTGATGCAACAGGAATAAATTCCATAAATCCTTTATCATCAGGGACTGTTAATTTCACACTCAATGCACCTGATATTTCTGATAAAACACTGACATGCCAGGTAATAACCCCCTTTGTTCAAACAATAGATATATATTTATACAATGCTATTGACAGTTTTGATCCCATGAATCCGACTGATTATACGGAAAATTTATCCAATGAATGGCGTCAGGCCCGGAGAAATTCTCCCGGTGGAAAATGGTCTTCTGTAGGGGCTTTTGAAAATCTTCCTTTCGGTAAAAAGGTAGCTTTTTTTGTGGCAAAAAATTCTGAAGGAGCAGAAATGTCCAGAAGAACTCATTATTTTGAACTTACACCTGAGAATACTCCCATGAATGATACTGTTAATCTCGGAGTGGATATAGGAGCAGACGGCACTGTTAATCCCGGTAATATTATAGTCAATAAGAATGACACCCTTTACTGGTTTAACGGCGGAACTCAGCAGATTTCCTTGAAATTTACCACGACAGGCTCATATATGTCACCTGATGACAGAAATGTAACGATTCCTTCTATGGGACTTGTATCAAGACAGTTTATAAAGACAGGAACTTATACATATAATGTAGCCGGATCTTCTTTAAATTATACTGTCTCTGTAAATGATCAGACATCTATTACAGATAATACAAATAAAGTTTTACTTTATCATAACGATATACTTGTAAATACATATTCTAGAATAGGTGATGCAATTACTGCCTCTGTTTCCGGAGATACGATTTTAGCAGGAGCAGGAGTCTACAAGGAATCTCTTAATATAACCAGACCTCTTACTATTAAAGGAGAAAACAAGGAAACTACCATAATACAGCCGGAAGCCCTGTGTAATTACAGTGCTGTTTATATAAATCCTTCTGTCTCAGGAACAACGGATTTCAGTAATTTTACAGTTCAGGGCATATCCTATTATCCTGTGAAACAATACGGAATTCGTGCGGAAAATACTGCTACGGCACAGTATTTGAATATACATGACAATATAGTAAATAATATTTCTACCAATTCCGGCACTTACAGTGCCGCCAT
>JBEHWP010000814.1:0-3142 GCA_040217665.1 Vulcanimicrobiota bacterium | reverse complement strand
CAGGATGTATCGAGTCCACCGCTGTATGCAAGTACTACTTTTTTCATAATTACACGCCTTTCTAAATTTTGATTCCTTTATTATAAAGCCAATAGAAAAATTTTTCAATCATTTATTGAAAAGTTAGATTTATTTGGTTATAATTTGCAAGAAGGAGATAGTGAGCAGTAATCAATAATCAGTGGTAACTGGAAAGTATAGGAATTTTCATTCCCTTTAAACTATTATATGCTTGAGATGGGAGAGTTTAAGGTTATTCAATTCTCAACCTTCAACCCTCAACTTTAAACAACTCGCCCGGAGGGCGTTAAGTTCTAACTGGTAACTGTTCACCGGTCACTGAAATATGTATATTTGCAAGTGCTGGTTTGACATACATCTTCTTGAAGAACCAAATTCCTTAAAAAGAAAGAGGCAGATACTTAAGAGTTTAAAAGATAGGATCTGGAACAAGTTTCGTGTTTCAATTGCAGAGGTAGGAGAATATGACCTCTGGCAAAAAGCTGAACTCGGTATTGCTTTTGTTTCTTCCGATGGAACTTTAATAGAACAGATGTTTGCTAAAATTCTTAATCTCATTGATACAGATGATGAAGTTGAGATTGTAGACATGTTTCATGATATAGAAAAAATGAAATAGTCTTTTCTATATATTGGCGGGATTGTATACTTTTTTCCTGACAGTTGGTAATTTCAATTCATCCGTTTCAGTGATGTATTTAAATATAGCTTCAGGGCCATTACTTCTACAGAGAATAGTGACATGAAATTTTGCAAGCCCTGTTATTTCATAGGCTAAATCCAGAGTACCTGTATTTTCGAATATTTTTCTTTTGCTTTTAGTGAGCAGACATGACAGAAGAGTTTCTATCTGACTTCTGGATAAAGGGCGATTGGTTGTATAGATTTTATCTCCGTTAATTCTGTAAATAGGGGGGCTTTCCGGCTCAAGATACAATTCCGAACCTCCACTTTCCAGCAATTTTGTAAGAAGATCGCTGAGCTTGAATTTCTTGAGATTTATATCAATTCTTTCTTCTATAATTTCATTCTTCTTATCTATTAATTCGATTAATTCTTTTTCAGGATCATATATCAATATATTATCATCGTCTTTATAATAACTGAATGTTTCTTCTGTCAGTATTTCTGTAAAGGAAGCCGATGTTTTTGTAGTTTTACTGAAGAAATCCATAGTTAATCCCCTTGTTATTTTATTATTATCCTTTATCATTATTATGATAATTTTACAGAATTTTTTCTCTCTCCTGGTTGATTTTTAATTAAAGTAAAAATCAAAAACATGTATACTAGAATATCTAAAAATACTATATAATTTCTTTTTTATTTTGTCAAGATATTTGTCAAGATAGTTGTAAACAGCGGGCCGGGAGTTTTGATTATAAAGTTATACGACTCATTGCTCACTGTTTGCCGGTTTAAATTCTTCCGGTACTGTAAAAGATCTTGGACTTGATGAGCGAAGTCTTGCAGTTTCTTCATCAATTTTTCTATTTTTTACCAGATGTAAGAGAGCAAGGTCAAGGCTCTGCATACCAATATCTCTGCTGCTATGTATTACGGCATTAATCATTTTTGTTTTACCGTCTCTGATCATATTTCCGAGAGACTGGGTGGAAATTGCCACTTCTACAACGGCACATCTTCCTGTTCCGTCCATAGTCAGTATCAGTTGTTGTGCTATTACAGCACGAAGGCAGCTTGAAAGCATAGATCTTACCTGTCCCTGCATCTGACCGGGGAAGCCTTCTATTATCCTCTCTATAGTTCTTGTAACACCTGTTGTGTGCATTATCCCCAGTACAAGATTACCCATGTCGGCTGCCTGAATGGCTTCTGTCAGTGTATCGAGATCCCTCATTTCTCCTATCATAATAACATCCAGATCTTCTCTTCTTGCAGCTTTCACAGCATCGGAAAAACTCGGCGTATGGATACCTACTTCACGATGTTTTATCTGGCTTTTTTTATTTTTATGTATAAATTCGAGAGGTTCTTCTATTGTAAGTATATTGGCACTTCTCGTACTGTTTATGTAATCCAGTAAAGAGGCCATTGTAGTAGTTTTTCCACTTCCTGTAGGACCTGTTACTATAATAAGCCCCTGTTTATATGCAGCTATTTTTTTTACTATCTGCGGCAGACCCAGTTCTTCCATAGAAGGTATTTCAGGTGGTATTATCCTGAATACCCCTCCTATACCGGCATGTTCCTTTAATATATTGGAACGAAAACGGGCAAGTTCTGATACTTCATAGGTAAAATCTAAATCCCATTCTCTTTCAAAGATTTCTCTCTGTTTCTCTGAAAGTATTTTAGATATGAGTTCCCATGATTTTTCCTTTGTAACAGGTGGTAAATCTCCTTCTGCCAGTTCCCCTTTTATTCTGAATTTCGGAGATAAACCGATAGATATATGCAAATCAGACGCTCCTTCTCTGAGCATAATTTGAAAGAGATCTGTCAGGGTATAGTCATGAGAAAGATATGTTTTTATAGTTCTACATGGAGCTATTTGAAGAGGATCTAGTAGTATTCCGAGAGCCGCCCGTTTTTCTTCTTTACTTACCAGGTCGGATTTCATCTGAGATTTTGGTGAGCCTATTGGTTTTGTAAGGGATGATAATTTGCCCATCAGGCTGGAATCTTTTATGTCTTTTTCCGTTTCAGTTCTGGCTGCTTCCAGAAAATGAGAAACATGGATAAAGAATATGCGTTCTATAAAAGCCAGGGTATTTATTGCATTTGTTCTCTGTCCTCTGGAGTAGAAGAGCTGTCCGAAAAAAGTGCACTGAATTTCTCCTCTGGGCCACAGGATCTTCAGCGTATCTTCTACAGATTTGTAATGAAGCCTGGTAATATCACTCTCACTTTTTAAGAGTTTTCTTGTAGGGAAGGTTTCCTGAATATTGTCTTTTTCCTGTTTCTCAGGTAATTCCTTTACTTTTTTCCCTTTCATAAAACTGCCAAATAGATCTTTGAAAGCCATAAATTACCACCTTATTTCTATTTTTTTGATAAATTACTTACTGGTAGACTTCTGGTAGAACCTGTTTTATTCACTTTTCTCTCTTTCTATATTGTTCGAATATTGTTTTATCCAGTGCCGCTTCATGGGCTA
>JBEHWP010000813.1:0-3149 GCA_040217665.1 Vulcanimicrobiota bacterium | reverse complement strand
GTAAATAAGATATCCAAAACATGTACAGGTCAGAAGACCTGCAAGATAAGCTTCCTGCTTCCCATATAGCTTTTCTGCAAGCTTATAAAGAAACAAAATGGTAAGAACAGATATAAAAGCGATTGAAATCCTTGCAGTAGTTATATTTGTACCGCCGACAGGGAAGAAGAGAATCATTAACCAGTAAGTAAAAGGAGGTTTGAAATATCTTATTTCACCAAACCATGTTGGAGTCCACAGATTCTGGTTATTATACATTTCTTCTGCCATTCTTATATAAATATATTCATCGTCACAGAAGAATTCATTTGTATTCCAGATATTTGTCAGAAGCAGTACAGACGATATAAAAAGAAGAATTATAAGGGCTCTATTTTCTTTTAATTTTTTTATCATATGAAAATTGTGACCCGAGGGTCATTGAAAATGATTACGACCTTATTGAACCTGAGCATAACATGCATATAAAAGTCTTACTCCAGTGACGTGTCACGAGAGCAGTTATGTTTTATTTGCGCTCACGTCAGTAACTATAAATGTTCTTAATCTAAAAGTCAATAGAACTAGACACTATAGTTACATATTGATTGCGTTTAAAATAGTAACTTGTATTATTTATGCTCACCTCAGTAGAAGGATTTAGCTATATATACAGAGAATATCTGCAGGTCAAGTTTATTGAGCGAGGTAATTTTATTGGTTCAAAGAGAAAACAGCGCTACAAGAAAGGTTGTCTGTATAAAATGTATTTACTGTAACAGGCAGATACGTCTTAACAGTAAATTCTGTTCTTTTTGCGGTAAATCTGTTACAGGAGGAATTGAACAACGTGAGAAAAAAACTGTAAAACCAGAAGAACCAGTTATTTCTCAAAGTGGCACTCACAAAAATACAGATAAAAAACCTCTTTCTCAAAAAACACTTGTTCGCCATCAAACAACTATTCCACCCCGTATCCCGGAAAAACCTGTTATCAAACATAAAGAACAGAATATTATAAAAGACAGGGTAAAATCTACTCAGGCCACTCAGGTTCAGACTGCTATTCCGCCGGTGAAACAGAAGAAAATAGAAATACTCCCCGGAGATATGATGAATTGTCCCTACTGTCAGGAAAAAATTTCCATATTTGAAAGAATATGTAATAAATGCTATCGCAGTTTGAAAAAATGTCCTGCCTGTAATATTATTAATAGAGGTATTGCCAGATTCTGCCGCAGCTGTCAGAGTCTGTTCCCGTCTGATAAAAATGAATGGCCTACCTTCAGAGGAAATAATTGCAGAACAGGTGTTTGTGAACAAACACTGGATTTTCCTTTTTATTTTCAATGGATGTATCCGAAACTTGATGACAGCCTTGGACCATTATGGGCTTCTCCTGTCGTGGCAAAAGATAAGGTTTTTATCTGTTCCAAAGAAAAAAATCTTTATGCTTTCAACCAGTTTACGGGAGAACTTATATGGAGACAGCCTACAAAAGGGGCGATTCTATGCACACCTGCTGTAGATGAAAAAAAAATTTATGTCGGATGCGATGACGGGAAAATTTTTGCTATAGATATTGAAAAAGGCGGAATATCATGGTTTTATGAAACTGAAGTAGAAATAGGAGGTTCCATACTGGTCAGTCAGGAAAAAGTTTATGTACCATTGAAAGAAGGGCGTATTATTGTACTTAATTCCGCTAAAGGCGGTTCTCTTGCCTGGTGTTTCCCTCATAGAAAATCTTCTCCCATAAAAGAAATTGTATCTTCTCCCGCCATGTATGATAATATAATGGTCTTTGCTTCAACCGGTAAAGTAGTTTATGCTCTACAGGCAGGTGACGGGAAAGTTCTATGGAAATATCAGACAAAATCACCTGTAGTTGCATCGGGAGCCATACATAACGGTATTGTGTATCTAATTGATAGAGGAGGCCATATGGCAGCTCTTGATATAAAATCAGGACAGGACCGATGGGCAGGAATTGTAGAAATTCCCGGTCCCTTTACTGCATCTCCTTCTGTAAAAGAAGATATTGTTGTAGTGGCCAGTCAGAGAGGAATTGTATATGGTCTGAATGCACGTACTGGCGGAATTAAATGGGAAAATTCTTTTAACAGCAGTTCCACTCAGTTTGAAGCTATAAACAGTTCTCCAGTCATGACAAAAGATAAGGTTATTGTAGGAACTGACGGAGGATCTCTTTATATACTCGAACAGAGTGACGGAAGAAATATATGGCAGTTTCGAGCCAGAAGCTGGATATGGTCATCTCCTGCCGTATCACATGGATATGTTTATATTACCTCCAATGACGGACATGTATACAGTTTTTCTTCCAAAAAACCTGAAGATAGCCCGGGTATTATAAAAATGATATAAACACATATTATAAATATATAGTTGGTGATGTTATGAGTAGATTTTTATTTTCTATTATATTATGTATATTATTTGCAGTTCCCGTTTTTTCTCAAATTGATTTCGGGAATGAACCTATGGACGTGGTTATTACTATAGATACCTCTAAAAGCGTTCGCAATCTCTCTACAATAAAAAAAGCCATGCAGGCATGGATGAAAAATGTTTTAAAACCTGGAGATAGAGTATGTATTATAAAATTTGCCAATAAGCCAGAAAAGTCACCTTCTTTTATAATTACTGAAAATAATTTATCTGATGTATTAAAACATTTCCCTGAAGCACCTTCTCCTGACGGGGATTATACAGATCTTGCATCGGCTATAATGGAAAGTTTACTTCAGCTTACAGACTATTATTATGATGAACCTGATAAAAGGAAACAAATTCTTCTTATGGTGAGTGACTTTATACCTGATCCACCTCAGAGCAGTCCCTATTTTGACAGGAATGACACTCCATATCTCACCTATAAAGAAGCAGAAAAGAAATGCCTTCAGGGATATGAACCTTTTCAACTTATGAGTGTTAAGATTAAAGCTTTTGCCTTGAAAGCACCCCTGGATAGTATGGGGGGGGAACTTGATGAATGGTGGATAAAATTCCTTTCATCTCTTTCACATAAAAAACCAAAAAATACTCCGGTACCGATAAAAACTCCTGAAAATAAGGAAGATGAAAAATTACTCAAGGAATTGACAGATTTATACAGAAAAGAAAATTCTACCCTTAAAATTGATATT
>JBEHWP010000812.1:0-3151 GCA_040217665.1 Vulcanimicrobiota bacterium | reverse complement strand
AGAGAAAAAAAAATTATTATGACCACAGACATTTAAATATTAATACAGGAGTTACCGGTTCCAGTAACTCCTGTATTAATAAATTCCGTGTAACAACCATGACATATGAGAATGTGTTCCCCCCGTCACGCGTTACCCGTTACACGTTACGATTTTCATATAAATCCATGTTAAAGTCTTATTACATGGTATTTTTGCACAGAACATCTGAAAAGTTATATTATTTCCCTGTTATCCTTTGTAAACAGGTATATTCATTTTCTCGATCTTCATGTGCTGCTGTGCACCGAACACATCGGGACTGCCGGGAGTTCCCGCTATCATTTCACGATAACGGCTTATCTTTATGGCATAACATGAATCCGACCGGTAAGTTCCTTTAATATGTTCTTTCGGTACAGCCAGTATCTCTGCAATTTTGTCTTTTATAAACATATTCGACACAAGAGCCAGACGGTAATATTCTTCATTTTTAAAAAATATATCATAGGTAATAGTATTTATACCTGCATCTTTGGAACGGAGAACATCAACCATTTCCAGAAGGGGCTTATAGCCGGAAGGAGCAACGGCATGTTCTTCATATGTAATGAGATCCAATTCGTCTTCATCTACAGAGCCTTCATAGTTCTGTAAACCCGTTTTTTCATACCGTGGACTTATCTCTTTTATAAATTCCCATTCCTTCCCGGAACCATTATAGAGTTTTATCGGGAAGAGATGTTTTTTTATGGCTTCTTCGTTGTCCCATATATGATAAATACTCCATATGTAGGTATTACCGGCATAAATATTGACATAAGAAGGACGAGAAAGATCCATATATTGTTCTGCCTTCTTCAGAGCCCCTTTATGCAGTTTTTCCGCATCTTCTTCCGTATTGCCAACAGTATCGAGAAACATCATGGGATGTTTTTTGTCGGAAACAAGAAATTCTATTTTACATCTTTTATATAACTCCGGATACTGGCTTTCCGTCAGTTCAATAACCTTATCGAATATAAAATCCATCTGTTTGATAAACAATGGTTCCCTCGTTCCGCATATAACCAGTCCCACATAGGAGCCGTCTTTTTCTTTATGAACAATCTCTATGGGCGATATAGGGAAAGATACATTCCCAGCCGTAGTTATCCTGCCCGGATAGCCGAAATGAAGCATATACCCCTTGGTGATACTGGCAAGGGCTGCCACATCTGCTTCACTCTCACCTCTTACTGTGATAAGGATTCCTATTTCGTCTTCACCTTCAGGGATTACGCTTTTTTCCACGCCGTTTACGCCATAAACGAGATATTCATTTATAAAGGGATCACCGGTGTTACTTATATCTTTCAATGACAGATAAGATACGATACGTTTCCCGTTATACATGCTGCCTTCAAGTTTTATGCTTAACGGCCTGTTTACAAAAGTAACATTTCTTATACCGGCAGAATCAGGAGGTACAGGAAAATATTCCGTATCTTTCATAACAAGGACACCTTCAGGGTAATATTGTAAAGACGGGTGACTTTCCTCATAAAGACTGTGAGCGGCTATTGAATAAGGTGTTGCCTTTCTGCTTTTATTGGGCGGAGTAAATACAACTGTCTCGTCATCTCTGAATTCTGCTATAAGGCAATCGCTGGCAGAACCGGGGACACATGCAATGGCACCGCATTCAAGGATATGTCCTGTCTGATAGGCAAGCCCTGCACTCATACCTTTCCTTACAGGGTCAGACGCAAAAATAGCCACATCACAAGATCGCCCTGCAAGAATTATCTGTGCCCCTTCATTTAAAGCAGTAATAAAAGGATCTATACCCATAGAAGCAACAATCTTACTTTTCTCTATTATTTCTCCCGTAAGTTGAGGCATTTTACCAAGCGGTTTCAGATTATGAAGTTCTTCTGCTATAACAGACGGGTCAACATGACTGCTTATAAGAGCTATTTTTACATCTTTTATCCCCTCTTCTTCCATTACTTCCTTTACTATATCTACCATAAGGTTAAGATGAGGCGTATCTCCTGACATACCGCAACTGCCCAGTATTAAAGGACAATTTTGCTTTATGGCAGCCTTCAGCATCAGAGAAAAATCTCTTTTTATAGATGTAGCTTTAAAGGCAGAAATTCCTGCTCCGAGATAATAAGGGCCTGCATCCATAGAACCGCAGTCGTCGGCAATTACGTCAATCTTCAATTTCATGGCTTCCTCAAGAGATTCTACGGGGAAGCTGTATCCAGTAGCACCGTTTAACGATAATATTTTGTATGACATGTGTCCTCCTTTCGTTAAAAACAAAATAAAATATCATAGATGAAATAAATTATATCATATACAGTCAATTATAATAAACAAAATTCTTTTTTTTATCAAATATTTATTTACCATGACTCGGCCGAACCATGTGTTGCTGTAACATTGACTGAGAGGAAAGCAATTACCGGTATGACGTCTAAAATCAGATTCATTATTATTTTACAGGTAGTCTCATAACAATCTATAATTAAGAAGAAGTGAAAAGTGAAAAATGAGTAATGCCATATCATTTTCACTCCAATTAAATTCTAATAAGCTACGAAGTATACTATAATCTGTTTATAAGAGAAGGATAAAATTTTGTCATACAGGAAGGACATACACTTTCTGTAAAATCGGCTTCCGAATGAATTTTTATATATTCTTCCACACTATTCCAGTATCCCTTATCATCTCTCATTTTTTTACATGAAGAACATATAGGTATAAGGCCATTCAGCGTTTTGATTTTAGCCATGGCTTCCTGAAGATCGCAAACAAGCTTTTCTCTTTCTTCTTCATGCATTTTCTTTTCTCTCCTGTCTCTCAGAGCAAGGAGAATGGATTTTTTATCATACCAGTCCACAACAGACACGGTTATATCAACAGGACAGAGAGAGCCATCGGAGAGGATAATTTCTTTATATTCACAGACATTATCGTAAAAATTGACATGTTCCGGAGAGGATAAAATTTTATCCTCTCCGGGAAATAATCCTGTATAATCCCTGTATAGAAGATTTTTATAGCCCAGCATATAGCATGCCTGTTGATTTGCATGAACAATAAGGCGGGTATGGCCGTCTATAATCAGAAGCATATCGGTAATGCTGTCAAAAAAAGATTTAAATTTTTCTTCTGC
>JBEHWP010000811.1:0-3152 GCA_040217665.1 Vulcanimicrobiota bacterium | reverse complement strand
GGCACTATAACCAGATAATCAGAGCCGGGAACCTGAGCGAGCGCACCTCCTGCCAGTGCTGTCTGAGCTGCTGCCGCATGGATAATCGAATGACAACGACTTTTTTGCTCTTCTGTCATCTGTGATAACCTCCATAATGTTCATTAATTAAATACTTCAACAATTTATAAAAAAAATCCTTTTACCTCTAAAAGAATCCTCAAGTATTTAACCACTGCCTGAGCTTTATGATTGCAGACTTTTATTATTAATTTTCCTCAGTTTTATTATAATAAAAACAAGCATACAACGTCGTATCCATCAACAAATTATAAAAAATATTTCTTCATATTTGCCATATTGTCTATATGATGATATATAAAAAAGATAAGATTTTTTTCTGGACTTTCAAGATAAAAAAAGTATAATAAATATAGAGATTGATTTTCATAGAAGAGGTTTTTTATATGCAGGCTATAAGGGAATTTAAAAGAGTTGAACATGGCCAGATAATTATAGATTTACCAGAGGATTTTACTTCGGAAGAAGTAGAAGTAATTATCTTACCTATGGAAAATAAGAAAAATGAAATAGAACGAAAAGAGCGATTAAGAAATCTCTTATTAAATGGTCCTACAATAAATAAAAACACAGTTACACCAAATGGATAAAAATCGATTAAAGATATATTAATTTCCGTAAGACCAGGGCCTTTAAGGCGATTAATTTTTCTATTTTAGACATCTGATGGGATACTGGCAAAATAATCTTTGAAACTCAGGGAACAGAAGAAAGAGCCCGTTAGAACCCGTTATAGTGAGAAATTTCTTGAAGAACTATCAATGAAACTGTCTGGAAATTTCGGGAAAGGATTTAAACCAACAAATCTGAGAAAAATCAGACAATTTTATCTGACCTTAAAAAAATGAGACGCACTGCGTCCCGAATTAAGCTGGATACATTACAGGTTATTAATAGGTGTAGAAAATAGAAAAGGTAAGAGATTTTTATATCACAGAATGTATTCAAAATAACAGGAGAGTGTGTCTGAAAAATATATGATTTTAATTTTAACAACACCTGTAGATTTGGCATCCTGCCAACTTAAGCCGGTTAGAAGCCGGATACACGATATGCTTCATTGTGTTCCGGAATTTTTCAGACACACTCTTAGCTATTTCAGGCTATTCCACCTTCCACGGACCATGCTGCAATATCATTCTCTGGAGTAATATTACGCTTATAATCTACGAATTTTCTTATCACATCTTTTTCTATTAACTTTGCAATTTCAGGTCTTAGCTTTTTAATACTGTTGCTTAATTCATTACTAAAATCTTCCAGATATTTGGTACATTTACTTTTATTAATAGTAGACGAACTTAAATCATCAAAGCATTCTCCAATAGATTTAAAGAAATTAAAATCACCTTGTCCAAAGAATATATCATAACATTTATAAATTCCTGAAAAAGATATGTATAAAGAAAGAATTCCTAAGAAAATTGGGAAAAAAACAATTTCTCCTAATAAATTATCACAATAAAAAGCATCTGATGGAGAAAATTCAATTTTAGAATCAAGTGTCATTTCTTGATAATATCCAAGTCCTGTAGTAAATTGTCCATAAATGGTCAACGTATTTTGCAACTCTTCTTTTATTGTCTTAACAATTAATTTTTTTTGAAAATGTTGAATAAATTCTTGTCCTTTCTCAACCAAATCTTTATGAATTTTCTGAGCATTGTATATACCCATAGATGAATTAATATATTCACATTGTTCTTCTTCCCATTTTTTTACCTTTTCTATTAATACATTTACACAGCGGTCCGGTAAACGGTTGTAAATTGAATCCCAAAAATTATTATATGTTGCACTTTGAATTTCTTCTCTTCCAAAAGGTTTAGTAATTCTTCCACCAAGAAGCTTTTTCTCCTGGGTACAAACCGGTATAATAATAATATTTTCAATCGCTTGTCTTATTTTCTCGATAAAGTCATCACGTTTTTTAGGTTCAAGTTGATCGGCTTTTGTAAGTATCAACAATACTTTATAATTCTCTGAAATAAATTTTTTTATAACTTTAATTTCAAAATTTTCTATCCTGGCGCCACCAGTTCCAATACAATAATATACCGTATGAAACCACTCTTGCGCATCTTTATCAGTACCATGTTGTTTCAACTCTTCTTTTAATTTTTCCAGCCACTCATCACTCTTTCCTGCTTCTAATCCCCAGGAATCAAATACTCTTACCGGTAAATCTTTAATATTAAAGTCATAAGGATGAAAGCCTCGTTCTGTAACAGGCTCTCCAACACCTGTCTCGGCAACATTTTTATCAAAAAGATAATTTATCAATGCACTTTTACCTACTCCTGTTTTTCCGACTATAGCAATATTATATCTCGCTTTCATAAATAATCAGCCTTCCCTGTTCAATTTATTGGTTCTCCCTGATAAGTTCATCTTGTTTCTTTTTCAAATTTTCCATAATTATATCTTTAAGTAATGATATTATATTGTTAATTATATATTCCAATTCTTCTTTATTGCCCTCAAGTATACATTTATAAATTCTATAGCAAATTTCAGAGCAGGCAAAGCCAATTGCTAAAGTTATAAGAGCAGCAATAGAACCTGATACCATTGAGCCTACTATTGTACCAACCCCTGGTATCAGTTTTAAAATATTACCAACCAACCAGACTCCGACATTTGAACTAATTGCTCCCAAAACTGTCGAACTAATTAAAGGTTCTATTTTTAGTAATAAAGATTTCATATCATATAAATAAAAAACTCTTGCAAACATAACTGCCTGATTGGCAATTAAGATCGGAGCATCTGAAAAAGGTATGGGAGCCATGCCTATCAAACCTGCTCCAGCTACATGTTGAATTACTATTTTATTTGCTTGCCGTTTCTTTAAATCCAGATGCAGTTTTTGAGCACGTACAAATGCAAGCCTCAGGCTTACGGCTAAATTTTCAGTTGACCATACTAATAATTCCTTTAAATCTAAATGACCTAAATCTGGAAGATTTTCTATTGTACTTCGAAATATTGGAATATTAAATAATTTTTTATCTTTCTTAATTACAGATTTTAACTTCTCAATTTCATCATCTGTTACCATATCACATTTTGTAAAAATAATGGCTAAAGGT
>JBEHWP010000810.1:0-3156 GCA_040217665.1 Vulcanimicrobiota bacterium | reverse complement strand
TTCATTACACGTGTCTGAAGTAATAAAATTCAAGAAAAATTCATTATAAACAGAGCAATGTAAATATTCGCCTTCTTTCAGGTATATAGCCACCATATCAAAATCTGTAAATTCTTTTATCAATTCAAGAAGCTTCTCAATTACTTCAGATTTTTTATTGAAATGCTCTGGCATGCTCAAAATTTTTATCATCAACAAATGTCTGGCATCAGCATATTTACGATCCGTAATATCATGGCCGTAAAGTCGAAGAGACCCGGTTTGTTGAACATAATGAATTAACTGTTCGTACCAGGAATTACCTGTCATTATTTCTCTATAAACCAGTCCTGTGTCTCCTCTCTGAAATTTCTCTGATATCTTTTCCAGACCTGAAAGCCATGGATGAGTATTTTTTTTCATATCCAGGTCGGGAAACAATTTTTTAGCAGAAGGATTGGCATATAAAATATGACCGGACAGACTCATCTCAACAACAGGATCTGGCATAAGGTCAGGGAAAGAATCAAAATATATCATTTTTCCATCTGCTTCCGCCGGAAAAGAACTTTTATCCTTTTCTACAACTGAGCCGGAACATGTTTCATAATATTTCATAATATAATAAATGCCACTCCCTTATCTTATAAATATTTATACGAGAATAGTAACGCGTCACGAGAGCATAGATGTATGTTGATTTACAGCAATCTTATATGGTATACCTCTTTTATCGCAATTTAATGCCTGCTGTATCATTTCTTCCAGGCTGGCAATAGTAAAAGGTTTAAAGAGTATATCCTTTATACCGAGATTACTGACTTTCTCCAGAGGAAGACTATCATTATATCCGGTACAGAGTATTATCGGTATATCAGGCTTAATTTCCAACATCTTTCCGGCAAGGTCTGTACCTCTCATAAAGGGCATAGTATAATCTGTTATAACAAGATCAAATTTCTCCGGTGTCAATTGAAAAAGCTCAAAAGCCTCTTTACTGCTGCTGGTAGCTGTGACGTCATAACCATTATAGGTCATTACCTTCTTAACAAGACAGACTATATCCTCCTCATCATCTACAAATAATATATGACCTCTTGTAAAAGAAACAGGACATAGTTCTTTTACCTCATCTACGGTACATGTTTTTTTGGCAACAGCAGGTATTAAAATATGGAATTCAGTACCATTACCGGGACAGGTCTCTGCATAAATTATGCCTTCATGGCTTTTCACTATACCATGAACAGTAGAAAGTCCTAGACCTGTCCCTTCTCCGTATGGTTTGGTAGTAAAGAAGGGATCGAAAATTTTATCCATAATATCATAAGGAATACCTGTGCCGGTGTCTTTTACGGTCAGGTGTATATAAAGGCCAGGTTCCAGACCGTGATAAAGATCTTTTTCCTTTATGTCCTTCTCAGCAAGACTTATTTCCAGCACACCTCCTCTGTCTTTCATTGCATAGGCAGCATTTGTACCAAGATTCATTAATATCTGATGCATCTGAACAGGATCTCCAAAGATAATAGCAGATGAAACATCTATTTTCTGGATAATTGAAATAGTGGAAGGCAATGTAGCGCCAAGGAGTTTAACCACTTCTTTAATTATTAATTTGAAGTCGAAAAACTCTTTTACCTGTTCACTCTGCCTGCTGAAGGTAAGTATCTGTTTGACGAGATCCCTTGCCCTGCATCCTGCTCTCAGAACTTTTCCCAGATCATGCCTTAATTCTGTATTTCCGTTACAATGTGTTGAAAGGCATATCTCCGTAAAACCAATTATAGAGGCAAGTATATTATTGAAATCATGGGCAATTCCGCCGGCAAGTGTTCCTATAGCTTCAAGTTTCTGAGCCTGCCTCAATTGTTTCTCTATCAGAATAAGTTCTTCTTCAGCTCTTTTTCTTTCACTGATATCTACAAGAGAAATTACTGTTCCCCCTTTTTTACCTGCAAGAGGGGTTACATTTAACAAAAACCATATATTCCGGTTATTGAGTTTGTATTCATATTCACAGGAAAAATACTGGAGTTCCCCCTTCACTACCCTGGAAATGCCCTCCAGAACACCGGGTTTCTTTCCGGAAAGTTTCTCTGTTTCCCTCTGCCATACAATCATATAATCTTTACCTATATCTGAAGAATGATCGGATGGCTCCCTCTCTTTATAAAAATTTTCCCATGCCTCGTTTACAGAAGTAATTATTCCATTTCTATCCAGAACGGCAACTCTGGCTTTCATAGAATTTATTACCGCCTTATTTAATTCTTCCTGTGATTCTTCAAGAGCCTGAAGCATTTCATTTATAGATTTTGCAAGGAATGTAAGCTCATCATGGTACCCGTTAATAAAAACCCTCTCCCTCAGATTGCTTGTCCTGCCTATAAAAGTCATCTTACTGCTCAGATTGATTAAACGTGATAAAATAAGTTTATGGAGAAGCAATAATGTAATAAAACTCACAGTCAGTCCGGTAAAAAGGAAATAGAAAAGAATGTATATTATACTCGTCTTCCCCTGTCTGTATATCTTTCTTTCTACATTTACCTTTAATAAAAGAGCAGGTTTTTCATATATATCGTTCAGGAGACTGTAAGCACATACTGTTTTTTCATCTACAGGCTGAACAATAGAAGATTTTTTCCCATATAACAGTTGCGTTGCTTCTCCGGAAATTACCGGATAGTGAAGAGGATATAAATCGAGAGATAAGTGAAGGTCATGTTCTATTTTTTTCATCACTCTCTCATTTAAATAGTGTCCCATAATCAGTGTACCCATTACGGGACCTTCAAACCGACTTGTAATTACAGGACGTGAATCAATAATCACAGGGTCTTCTTTAAGGAGAATAATTCCTACAATCTTGCTGTCTTTATCTTTATGTTCAGTAAGGATTCTGTTATCGGAGAGAATATCTTTAAAGAAATTATCTTCAACAGCTATAAATTTATTATGTTCCAGATCAAAATATTTTCCGTAGATAAAACGGCCGGAACTATCAGTATAAATCATAAGATTAATATTCTGTTCAAAAAAGACTTTCTCCAGAAGATTTGCCCTGATATAATGTTCATTTCTATCCTGAACAAACCTGTATGTATCATCCCATGCCGACCAGTCAATATTCAATGTATCTATAACGGAGTTTTCATGTTCTATAGCATTTAA
>JBEHWP010000809.1:0-3159 GCA_040217665.1 Vulcanimicrobiota bacterium | reverse complement strand
ACGTTTTTTTTTTTCTTCTCTAAAGCTGTTGAATTCATTACGTAATTCTTCCTGTCCTTTGGAGATTTCAGCCCTTAATTCATCCTGTCCTTTGGCGATTTCAGCCCTTAATTCATCCTGTCCTTTGGCGATTTCAGCCCTTAATTCATCCTGTCCTTTTTCAAGTATATCTAATTTTTCAAGTATTTTATTTAAAATTTCATCTGACATTAAATATTTCTCCTTTCAATGTTTTTATAATTATAACATAAATTTATATGAATAAAAAGGATTATCTGTGCATAGAAGAAATGTTAATCAGTCGATGCTTTTCTGCAGACTATCGAACATGTTATAGATTTTTATGTTTAATAAACTCTGTAATATCCTTCATAAGAAATTGTTACTGCCATGTTACTTTCATGTTTTACCTTTCTATTTTATATTTTTATAAGATTAATAAATAAAATATTATTCAGGAGGTAATAATCATGATAACAGCTTTATCTAACATCAGTTTTAACAGACCTTTTATTACAGGTATTAATAAAAATATTATGCCACAGAGGTCTGATAGTTTTATTATGTCTTCATGTGAAGATACTGTAAATACGTTCAGTGGAAAATTCAGAAAATTATCTGAAGAAACGTCTGCCGTCAATCCAGGAGTTATTGATTCTCTTATAAAGCAGAAAAGAAGTGAAATAAAAGAATTAAATGACCGTATGGAGTATATTGAAACTATTCACGAATCCCTTCATGGCTGGAATACGGTGTATCTTGGCGGGGAAGAGCTTTATGCCAATCATGTAGAAATACTTAAAATAAGAAAAAAGATAGAAGAGCTTGAAAATGAGATAAGACATCTTTCTTTTCAGAAATTCAGTCAACAAATTTCACCTGTTCCTGAAGATGTAGCAAAATATTTTCATACTGTAAGTTTTCCTGTTACTCAATCAGGGTTAAAGAAAACAGGAGCTTATTATAATAAGCTTGCTTCTGATGATGCTTCTGTGAAAATCATGGGAAATAATCTGGTAACACTTGAAAATGAAGAAATATGGAAAGAAATGAATCGTCTGCTGGATATAAACCCCGGTACACCGCCTCAGGAAATAGATATTCAGTATTATCTTCTCGACTATCCCGGTATATATGAAAAAATTGGTAAAGCAGCCAGAGCAGGACATAAGATAAGGGTAATAGTTAACCCGGGAGAAGGATTTATCTATGAAAGATTTGGAGATGCAGATGCTTCCAGTTTTTATAGGTGTCTTAAAACTATAGAAGCTCTTTTAAAAGAAACAGAGGGGACTGACTGCGGTATCTGTGTGACCGAAAAAAATGATATTACCGATCTGGCTCACAGGAAATTGTTAAGAGCGGGGGAAAAGGTATTAATCAGCGGAATGAACGTAGAGGAAAGGTCAGGGGAGAATATAGATTACGGTATGGTTATAGAAGGCCCTGCAGCAAAAATAATTACAGAGAAATTTGCAAAAGATGTAAAGGTTTCTTCCGGAAAATCTATGGAAGAAGTTTTAGGAAAAGAGGATTTTGAAGTGTTGACTACAGGTTTTAAAACCACTGGCAGTAAAAAGGAAAGATGTAATATTTCTCTTTCATCAGAAGATTTTCGCCATTTTCTTACTTCTCTTCTTCCGCCGGAAAGTCAGGCATATATAGAATCTGCTGAAAATATTCCTGATAAGGTTATTCGTATTATTGAAGAACTTAAAAAATACGGACCCTCTATAGATGATATAGTAACATTGTACGGCTATAGCGGTTTAAATGAAGCAAAATTTCAGGCAAATCTTATGAGTGACGACCCGGAAATTACATTTCGGCTTAAAGACGGAGGAAGGAAAAGAATAGCAGACAGATTTCAACAGTGTTTTCAACAATTGACTTCTGAAAAAAATCTTACATGCCTGAAGGACATAAAATTACCGGAAGGGAAAAACACCGGTGTTCATACCTTAACAGTTGCTTCTTCTCAGGCAGAAATACAGGGCCTTGTTCTTCATGCCATAAACAGTGCAGAAGAATTTCTTTATGGTCCTTTCTCTTCTTTATCAAAAGATATGGCAAAATTGATTATAGATAAGAAAAAGATTATGGATCAGCAGGGAAAAAAATTTGATGTAAGAATAGTGCTGGAACCTTCGGAGAGTAATATGGAAGCCTGTATGCTCCTGGAAGATGCTGAAATACCTGTTCACTGGGCTATTCTGAATGGTGCAGAACCGGCATATGACAGAAAAGTTCACTCTCAGATGATTGTCACAGACAGGGTTTTAGTAACAGGTAATACTAATCTAAATGACAGAGGGTTGAATAAAAATCTGGGAACATCTGTTATGGCTTCTGTAGAACCTGAAATTGCAGAAACTGTTGAACGCAGAGATGAATATAAAAAGAGTTTTCTTGAGCTATGGGAAAAAGAAAGTCTGAAATTTAACAGCTCTTATACAGGCTATAACCCTGAATATGGTGAACCCTTAACAAATGAAGAGCGCAGGAAAGAGCTTATTGGAGAAGTATTTAAGCTCATAGAGAGGAATGAAAAAAATTACGGTGCTATAGTGAATAATATTGTAGAAACAAGAAAAGATATACGGGAAGAAATAGAAAGATTAAAGAATGAAGGATTTCACGAAGGAAGTGCAAGGCTTTCTGCATTGAAGAAATTCTACAGTGAACGAGATCTGGAGGCTTTTAAGCTAAAGGCAGAAAAGCCATCACTCTTCTGTGGTAATATAACCATAGAGTAAGAACCACCGGGGTGAAATATGATAATTTTTACCCCGGTAATATCTTTACGAGCCCGTGGAAATTCTACGGACTTCAGCAGTGGAATATGGCCTGTGTCTTTAATTGTTAGGTTCATAACTCTATGATATAATATATTATAGATAAATGTCCAACCGGAGAGCCCTGTGATGTGAAGATCGAAAGCACAATTTTGATAGAATAGTAGTGGATTATTAAATAACTTGCTGGCTTTATACTCTGCCGTGGGAGCAACTCAGCACATAAAAAGAAGGTGATATTATGGAAAACAGGATCGAGAAAATAGAAAATGATGTCAATGAAGTAAAAGAAAGGCTTGGAAGAGTTGAAAATGATGTCAATGAAGTAAAAGAAAGTCTTGGAAGAGTTGAAAATGATGTTTCT
>JBEHWP010000808.1:0-3161 GCA_040217665.1 Vulcanimicrobiota bacterium | reverse complement strand
CAAAACCATTATATATATTATTTTTTTCATATATAAAAAATCCTCACTAAATGGAGTAAAAAGGAAGTAATGTCCTATTCTTTTCACTTTTCACTCTAATTAAATTCTAATAAATTATGAAATACAGTATAACGCATAACTATATATATTCTATAAAAAATTCAAAAATCTCTTTTTTACGTAATTTTATATTAAAAATCGTAAGATAAAAATACTTTTCAGGGAGGAAGTAAATGAAAATAAAAAGAATATATATAATTATAGTTGTTTTTTTCAGGTTACTTCATGATGTCTCTATAAAGGACTCAGGTGAAGTCAATGACATCACCCGCAAGGGAGATTTTCCGGCACGGTTCTTAAAATAATTTGTAGCAATAATAAAGTATATCGATGGGAAGAGAGAGGGAGCATGTCACCAAAGAATAAGGATATATTGTATCATTTGATTAAAATGGAAACGCTTGTAGCAAATATATCCACCCGTTTTATCAATGTAAATACCGGAGATTTAGAGGAAGTTATAAAATCTACTTTAAAAGAAATAGGAGAATTTATAGATGTAGACAGGTCTTTTCTTTACTTTTATTCCGGCGACAGAAAAGAAACTGTTAAAGGTTATGAGTGGTACAGAAACGGATTTGAGCCGATGGTGCAGAAATTTCTGGATATATCACTGAAACCCTATTTCTGGGCAACAGGTATAATAAGAGATCTGAAACCTGTTTATGCCAGTAAACCTTCAGATCTCCCCCTTAAAGAACAGGCTTTAAAAGAATTCTGGAAAAAAAGCAGAGTTAAATCCTTCCTTTCTGTCCCTCTTTATATCAGAAAAAAACTCGTAGGTACACTTGGTTTTTTAATGGAAAGAAAAGAAAAAATATGGCAGGAAAGTGATATAAGAATATTAAATATGACAGGAGAAATTTTTGTAAATCTTCTGGAAAGACAGAGAACTGAATCGGAATTAAATGAATATCGTAAAAACCTTGATGCCATATTTTCCAGCATAAAAGACGGAATTATTTCTATAGATAAAAACCTGAATATTATTGAAAGCAACGAAGCAGCAAGAACAATATGTAATATCTTTTCTAGTATTCACAGAGGAAGAAATACATGCTGTAATAGTAAAGAATGTCTGAAAGCCCTCAAAAAAACCCTGAGAACAAAAGAAACTTCGGAATTATATCGCATTGAATGTAATCGTACAGACTGCCCGTCTCAGATAGTTAATGTTACTATAACGCCTTTAATAAACGGAGAAAATGAAGATGACGGGGCAGTTATGGTAATAAGGGATGAAACAGAACAGGTAAAAACAGACCGTATGCTTCAGGAAAGAGGTCAGTATTATAATATTACAGGTAAAAGTAAAAAAATGCAGGAAATTTATTCTTTTCTAGAAAAACTTGCCAGTATACCTTCTACAGTACTTATTACGGGGGAAAGCGGTACAGGTAAAGAACTTATTGCAGAAGCCATTCATTATAAAGGTAACAGAAAAAACAATCCTCTTGTGAAAGTAAACTGTGCCGCTCTTCCGGAAAATCTTCTGGAAAGCGAGTTGTTCGGCCATATAAAAGGAGCATTTACCGGTGCAATTAAAGATAAAACAGGATGGTTTGAAAAAGCCCACAAAGGTACAATATTCCTGGATGAAATAGGTGACATAACTCCTGCAATGCAATTACGTTTATTAAGATTTCTTCAGGAAAAGGAATTTGTTCCCGTAGGTTCTACAAAAACTGTGAAGGTTGATGCCAGAGTTATAGCTTCTACCAATCAGGATATAAGTAGAAAGGTTAAAGAAGGAACCTTCAGGGAAGATCTCTATTATCGTATCAAGGTTGCAGAAATCAAACTGACACCGTTAAGAGAAAGAAAGGAAGATATACCGCTTCTGGTAGAACATTTTATCAAAAAGTACAACAGGGAATTTAATAAAACCATTACAGGCATTTCCAGGAATGTAGAAAAAATATTCTTGAACTATGAATGGCCCGGTAATATAAGAGAACTTGAACATACAATAGAGCATGCCTTTATAATAACCGTACAACCCGTTATCATAGTAAATGACCTCCCTGATGAATTTAAAAGATTTCCCCTTAAGGAAAAGAACTATAAAACCGTTGATGAAGCTATGGAGCTCAAAGAAATTTTAAAAAAAACGAACTGGAAAAAAGCAAAAGCTGCAAGGCTTCTCGGTATGGACAGAAAAACCATCTATAGAAAAATGAAAAAATATAATATTCCTCTGGAACAACAGTCTGAAAATATACAATTTTCATAAAAAACCTCACTCATATTATCGGCTCATCCTCACTCCGATAAAATAAATGCCACAGTTTTAGATAAATGCCACAGTTTTTATACACCTTCAATGATTATAGTGAAAAGTGAGTAGGTGACTGAAAGATTGTATGCTCACTTAATAATTTATAAATAGTTACGATGTACCTTTTGCAGTAGATGTACCTGTTGCGGTAATAGAGTAAAAATAATCTCTAAAGTTCTAAAATCGTTAAGCAGGAAGTGGAATATACATTTAAACCATATGTTCTCTGCTCAGATGTTACTAAATGGCAAATATTTTGCAATATTAAATTGTGTTTTTTAAATAAATTCAACATAAAAACTTTGTGAAGATGGTCCTGTTATTAATTATATGGCAGGGAGAGAGTTTTTATTTGCCATGGCCTTACTGCAGTGAGCATAAATAAGCTTTTCGTGATGCTTAATCCGTTACGGAAGGAAATTTTTATTACATCAGGTCAGCAGTATGGATAATATTATGTGATATGGAGGTGATGTAAAAAACATTTATGATTTATTTCACAGAGAGAGGGAGATTGTTTTAATGAAATACGAATGTAACCTCTGTGGTTATATATGTGATCTGGAGAAAGAAACATGTGTTGAGAATTTTCCCGATAACTGGACATGTCCTGTATGCGGATTGAGCGGATTTGTTCTCTGCCTTGTTTCTATAGAAAAATACCCGCAACGGGAGCAACATATATAATTGCGATTAATCAGGTCAATATCAAAAAAGAGAAAAGGGAATAATGAAAATCAATTAGATTCTAAGTACCTCAACAGGTAAATTGGTACCCATAAAAAGCTTCTGCCTGGCAGGCTCTGGAGAAGAAAAATTAGTT
>JBEHWP010000807.1:0-3162 GCA_040217665.1 Vulcanimicrobiota bacterium | reverse complement strand
TTGCCTGATATACTATCACCGATTTTCACTGAAACATCTTTAAGCTTATCCATATCAAGGCCTATAGCAACAGTAACAACAAGTTCTTTCTGCTCATTAAGCAGCATAATAGAACCTGCTTCCGCTCCAAGATATTTCATAGTCATTTTCATAATAAGGTCCAGTAATTCCGAAAGGTTCAGAGTGGAATTTATCGCTTTGGCTATTTCATATAAAGCCAATAATTCTTCTGATGTCTTATAAGATGATAGAATACCCGACATAAATTAACTTTCTATATATTAATTATAATTTATTTCATTCTTCATAATGGCTAATGCGTAACGGGTAATACATAACGGTTATGTTCACACATCACGCATCACGCATAGTTACCTAAATAGCTGCTCCCAGGGCTTTTTTTTGTTTTCTGACTTCAAATCTTATTCTGCCAAGGTTAGCTCCCTTGGCAGCAATAATAACAAGAATTTTATCTTCTGATACAGGTTCCATAGCAATAACATTATCAACATATTCAATAACAGAATGTGTAACTGCACCTTTGGATAACTGCTGTCCCATAATCTCTGCCGATTTTAAACCTTTAGAGGCCAGAAGGCCAATATCATTTAAATCTGAAGAGGAAAAATTCTCTACCACACTGTTCAAAATCTCACCCTGTGCATTAACTATTAAACCTGCCACTACACCGCCTAATTTTATAAATTCATTTAAAATATCTTCTGCAGACAAAGGACACCTCCATATAAATTAATTGGACATTTTTCTCGGTAAATCAATACGTCCGCCTTTAGGGCCTGAAGGCGATATATCATGTTCAGAACTTTTCCCCTTTTGAGGCAATTCAATTCTCATAGCTTTCATAGGCCCGGCCCTGTCAGCGGAAAGATCCTGAAAAGAAGAAGCTTCGATTTTCTTATTCAATGGCATATCTTTCCTGGGAAGTTCTATTTTCAGTCCATTTTCACTTTTTTGGGAAGAACTTACTGGAGAAAGAGGAGTAATCTTTTCAGGAAGAGGAAAATCTAATTTATTCTTTTTTACCCCTTGAAGAGGAGAAACCACGGGACTTCTTCCCTCAAAATCCATATGACGTGAAGAAGAATAATCTGTTACATCCAGATCTGAAGGCTCACCATACATATTATCCGACATATCTTCTGACATAAAATCCTTCTGTAGATTAAAATCTTTTTCCTGAAGAAGCGAATCTTCATATAATTTAATTTCAGATTGAAGTAAATCTAATTCATCTTCTCCGGGGGATGAACTTATCAGATAATTAGGTCTCGAAGCATTCAATTCATCCTGAGAGACTAATTTATAATCGGATGTGAATGGAGAAGCATCGGATTTAACGAAAGGATCGTTTGGCAACACTTTAACCGTGGCAATTTCAGAAGATATTACTGTTTCCTGCTGTTGTTTTCTTACGACACAGGATATAATAAGCCATACAATAAGAGCAATAAAAATAAAAGAAGTTATTGCAAAAATAAACCATAACGTATCAAGATTATTATGAGCGAATTTCTCAATATTATTTAGCACCATGTTTATAGAAGACAAAGCAATCATTGGCATATTAATCACCCTTAACAGGAGGTTACTCTGTTTCAATAGTAAATTCTATAAGTTTCGGGTCCGTATCTTCAGGCTCTTTAACAGTTTCTATTTTCCTGGTCATTTCCATAATCTTTTCCATAGTATCTTTAAATTTTATATTTATTTCACATATACCTTCATAGGCTTTCTTGGCATCCTTATATTTACCTATTTCTTCAAAGGTTCTTCCAAGATCATACCTGAGTTCAAGATACTCATCATCAGGCATACCTGTTGAATCCAGTCCGATTTCCAGAATTTTACGGAACTGCCGGGATGCCAGTTCTTTAAAACCTTCCTCATAAAAACAGTCACCTATCATTTTTAAAGAAGAAAGTCTTCTGGAACTATCCCTGGATGCAGCATTGAAAGCTCTCACAGAATCCTCAATAAAGCCTATCTTTCTATATATAATACCCCAGTTATAATAAGCTTCTGCAAGCTGCGGGTCAACAATTTCATTAATCTTAACATTGTCTACCAGTTCATAAACATTACCGCTGGCAATAAGCTTTTTAGACCATTCTACGGCACTGTCAAGGTCACCCTTGCGGGCACAGGTAAGTGTTAACTTAGAATATATACCGGGGTAACCGGACGAACTATCCAGAACCTTTAAGTAAGTAGTTATTGCTTCATCCCACATCTGGTTATCAAAATAAACATTTCCCATACAGACATGAAGTTCAGGACTGTCATGATTTTCTTTTAAAGCCTGATGAAATGTCATGGTAGCTTTTTCTAAATTACCGAGCTTTGCCTGAGAATTAATAAGGGAACAATATTCTTCCACTACCTTATCTTTAAGACCTGATTTATCATAGAGATCTATAAGTCTCTGCCTGTAATCAAGGTTTTCCGGCATTAACCGGGTAATTTTTGTATAAATCTCTATACTTTCTTCTTCTCTCTTCTCCTTTATCAAAAATTGAGCTGCCAGTTCATAACTTTCTATAGCTGAAGGAATACTGTTTTGAGATAAGTATATCTCTCCTATTGCTTTTTGTATTTCTATAGCATCAGATGCTCTGTCTACTTTCAAGTATATATCAACAAGGACTTTATATATTTCTATAATCTGATCAGTCATGGAATTTTCTCTGTAAAGAGAAACTATATCAAGACATTCCTTTATGGCATCATCAAAACGATTTAAATTAAGATATTCATCCAGTAAAATACGATAAATACCTGTAGTATCAGACAGTTTATTCATTTTAATATAGGTCTGAACAACATCTTTACATTCCGTAATAGCAGTATCAAAATCACCTGCACTGGAAAGAACAGAAACAAAGTCTTTCTGGAATGATAAAGCTTTATCAATATTTTCCTCCTGTGAAAGAACCTCTATTATCCTTTTATAATAAGGAATCTGCTCTTTATGCTTATGCTGTTCCGAATAAAGCTTCAGAATTTCTTCATAAATCCTGAGCCCTTCATCAAACATTTTTCGGGAAAAATACATATCTCCTATCCTGGAATTAACATCTATAGATGCATCAATTTCTCCTTTATTTTTATAAACATTTGCCAGATCATGTAATATAGCCACTG
>JBEHWP010000806.1:0-3165 GCA_040217665.1 Vulcanimicrobiota bacterium | reverse complement strand
CTGTCTGTGCCGGAGGTGGTTAGAATGGTGACTTTAACCCCGGCCAGGAGTGTCGGACTGGAAGAGCTGGTCGGAAGTCTTGAGCCGGGTAAAAGGGCCAATGTGGCTGTCTTTGATAGAAACTTCGAGACGGTGGCGGCTTTTGTCAGGGGAGAAAAAGTTTATTCAGGAGAAGGCCACCATCTCTAGAGCTACAATTATCATGGACTTTAAAAAAACAGGTTGAGAGAAGAACAAAAGAATTAAGAGAAAGTCAGGATAGATTTAAATCCATAATGGATAATTCTTCAGCTCTTATTTATTTAAAAGATGTTAATGGAAAATATCTTTTTGTTAATAAAAAATTTGAATCCCTTTTTAATATTCCTGAACCTGATATTATAGGCAGGGAAGACAGTGATATATTCCCAGAAGACAGAGCAAGAATTTTTAAGGAAAATGATAAAAAGGTTTTAGACAGAGCCTGCCCTCTAGAATTTGAGGAGTTTTTAGAACTTCCCGACGGACTTCACACTTATATATCTGTAAAATTCCCTGTATTTAATACGGAAGGGAAGGCTATTTCAGTATGCGGAATAACTACAGATATTACGGAACGAAAAATGCTGGAAAGAAAACTCATTCAATCCTATAAGATGGAAGCTATAGGAAGGCTGGCAGGTGGAATAGCCCATGATTTTAATAATATCCTTACTGCTATTATCGGGAATACGGAACTTATTCTTATGGAACATGAAAATAATCCATTCTCTGAAAACCTTCAGGAAATTCTTAAGTCCGGCATACGTGCCAGAGAGCTCGTAAAACAGATTCTTACCTTCAGCAGATATACAGAAGAAGTGAAAAAAACAATAAATATTCCTTCCGTTACAGGAGAAGCTTTCAGATTACTCAGAGCAACATTACCAAAAACCATTGATATAAAATTGAAAACAGAAGGAGATAACCTGGCTGTTTTTGCTGATGAAACACATATTCATCAGATATTTATGAATCTCTGTACAAATGCTGCCTACTCTATGAGAGAAAAAGGAGGTACTGTAACAGTTGATATTGGAGGATTTGATATTACATCTGATAATATGTCAGAATATGATGATCTTAGTGCCGGACCTTATATAAGACTTTCTGTAACAGATACAGGACATGGAATGACTCAGAATGTTGTAGATAAAATTTTTGAGCCCTTTTTTACTACAAAACCTCACGGTGAAGGAACCGGTATGGGTCTTCCCATAGTTTATGGTATAGTAAAAAATTACGGAGGAACTATACTTGTTTCCAGTGAACCTGGTAAAGGAAGCACTTTTCAGGTCTTTCTTCCCAGGGTATATTATCCTGTCAGGGAAGAGAAAAAGAATGGCGGAATATGCAGAGGTTCCGGGAATATTCTTTTTGTTGACGATGAAGAAGGCATTGTTAATTTATGGAATACAGTTCTGGAACGGGCCGGATATCATGTCAGTTCCTTTACAGATAGTAAGAAAGCGCTTGAAACGTTTAAACGTGATCCTTCCAAGTTTGATATAGTCATAACGGATCATACAATGCCTGAACTTACAGGTTTTAATATGGCAAAAGAAATATTGACAGTGAGACCTGGTATGCCTGTTATTTTATGTACAGGCTTTAACGAAGAGATTAACCGCGAAAAGGTGCTTCAGGAAGGTATAAAGAGATTTATGTTAAAACCGGTGGAAATTGCCGAACTTACGGAAACTGTAAAGATTTTACTGGAGGGGAAGCCGTGAGTCGTGAAAAGCAAGCGGCCCTCCCCGTGGCCGCCCGGTACCGGTAAAATACGCATCATCTGTCATGCTCTTCACCCCTGACACTTTTATCTTTATGTAAATAAAAAATCAGAATTCCTATTGGTATAAAGAGATAAATAAATAAAATGAGAAAACTTAACGGTTTGAATAAATAAGAGAGAAAAGGTTTCATATAATGTAACAGAGATCTCAAACCTATAAGTCCTGCGCAGTAAGAGGCTGTGCTTATAGCCAGCACCCACCACCATTTACCTATCCATCCTTCCATAGTGCCTTCTTTTTTCTTTCTGGAAATAATTTTATTAAGATCATTCATAAACTCTTTTATATTCTGATATCTATCATCACAATCCAGTTGTAATGCTTTTATCAGTATTTTTTCCATATCTTCCGAGCCAGCCGGTATTAATTCCCTGAGAGGAGGGAAGACAAAGGGAAGGGTGGAAGGATTTCTGTTTGTAAGGAGATAATGTATTGTTGCACCGAGAGAGAATATATCACATCTCGGATCGGTATTTCCCTTTATACTGCACTGTTCAGGAGGACAGAACCCCATAGTGCCTCTGGCATGAATGATTGTATTTGTTTCTTCTGAGGGGGTAAATATTTTTGCTATGCCAAAATCTATTAATTTGAGCTGTCCCGAATTATTAATCATTATATTCTGGGGCTTTAAATCTCTGAATACTACAGGCGGATTCTGACTGTGAAGATAGTCCAGAGCCGAACATATTTCAACAGCCCAGTTTATCACTTCTTCTTCCGTACATGGCGAAGTTTTTTCGTCAATATATTCTTTAAGGGTTTTACCGTTAATATATTCCATGACCAGATATTCTTTACCGTTATATTCAAAATAATCTATGACTTTAGGCAAATTCCTGTGATCCAGTTTTGCAAGCATTGTAGCTTCTGTTCTGAACTGTACGAGTGCTTTTTCCTTATCTTCTTCACCGGTAAATTGCAGAATAATTTCTTTTATTGCTACTGCCCTGTCTCCCAGTCTTCTGTCTTCGGCAAGATATACTGCACCCATACCGCCTTTACCGAGTATCTGTTTTATGAAATATCTATTTTCCAGCAACGTGTACAGGGATAGAAATAACATGTTTGGCTCCCATCATTATCCGTGACAGGTGGCGCGTCACGGGTGGTTTTACGACCTGACCCTTCACGGCTCACGCTTTAAGACTCACATCTCGGTCTACTGACTTGAGCATAAGCATGTAATAAACATTTTTCACGGCTCACTGACATATTCTGTGAATCACCCACCAATCAATTGGCGGGCATCCTGTTTCTCAGACTAAAATATTCTCTAAAATATTCTCTAAAATATTCTCTAAAATATTCTCTAAAATATTCTCTAAAATATTCTCTAAAATATTCTCTA
>JBEHWP010000805.1:0-3168 GCA_040217665.1 Vulcanimicrobiota bacterium | reverse complement strand
AAACTTTCTACTGCAGATATATTTAATGATTATTTAGATCAATTTGAAGATATAAAAATGGCCTATGATGTGGGAATAAAGGAATATTTATCAAAACCCTTCGATCCTCTTGAACTAGTTAAAAAAGTAGAGGAAGTACTTGCTGTACATAAAAAGAAATACTACAGGGAATATGAACGTGATGCGTGATGCGTATTTTTACAGGTACCATGTGCATACAGGGTGTGGCCCCTGCTTTTCACTGCTCACGACTCACAATTTTATGTAATAGACTTTACTTTTTTTTATTTTGTACTTATATATAATAAAGCAGATAAAATTTACGCGTCACGCGTCACGAACACAAGGATTACATTCTATGGATATAAAAGGAACATCAGCATTCAAACCTTCAATTCAGCCAGGCTTTGTATCTCCCGGCCTGACTCCGAAACAGAGCCAGGAAATGGCGCCTAAAGATACATCTACTGTCCAGGGTTCTCCTGCTTTTACGCAGGACAGCACATCTACAGGTATACAGAGTAAAATGGTATCCCTGTCACAACTATCCAAATCCATGTCAGAAAGCGGTCTCACGTCAGATCCGAAGCTGTCTTCCGGCGTAATGAAACATCTTACGGAAATAGCTATGCCCCTCCTTGGCAGCGGCTTTGAAAAAGAAAAAGCAGGAGATAAACAGGGACAGACCAGAGACACACAGGAAGGGCAAAAATCCGGAACTGCATCAGGTTCTGCCGAAGGGGCAAAAAGTACGACAACAAAAAAACCCTTTTCAAGACTTGATGATGCAAAAAAACTTATAAATAAAGAATTTACATCTTCCGCTATGGGAAAAGGAGGTCTTGATTCCCTGAGAAGGACAGATATGAAACAGTTCATGGAAACAAGACAGGCAGCAGTTTCAGGTTCTCCCGGAGGAGCCCCTTCTCAGGAACAGCTCAGAGGAGCCATACAAAATGCCGCTTCAGCTATATGGGATATACTGAAAAAAGCAAGAAAAGCAGAAGATAAAGAAGATACTACATCGGGAATACTCGGAGTTCTTATGAAAATACATTCTGCCTATACCTTTGAACATTCCAACAGAGTAATGGATTTAACCATGGGCCTTGCAGAAGAACTGGGAATTAATGATGAAGAGCAGCTTGATAATCTTAAAAGTGCAGCATTTTTTAAAGATATAGGTCAGTACGGCCCTGACGGTTTTTCGTATCTAAAAAAAGATGGTGAAGGAGATATTTTAAGCTATATAAAAGATATAAAAAATTCCCTCAGAGAATGCGGTAACCTCCATGATATTGGTAAAATGAGAATTCCCGATACAATCTTAAATAAAAACAGTAAACTCAATGATGAGGAATTTGCACAGATAAAAAAACATCCCATGATAGGAGTAGAAATAGTACTTCCCTATCCTGCCCTTCATGGCGCCCTGCCCGGTATAAGACATCATCATGAAAAATGGAACGGAACAGGTTATCCGGACAGAATATCAGGACTTAACATACCACTGCAGGCAAGAATAATAGCCATATGTGATACCTTTGATGCAATGACGGAAGATCGTCCTTACAGAAAAGCTCTTACCGCAGATATGGCAGTAAAAGAATTGATAAGATGTTCCGGCACACAGTTTGATCCAAAACTTGTTCCTGCTTTTATATATGCACTGGCAAAAAAAGGGGAAATAGACATTTCATTATATGAAAATGACATAAAAATGCTGGAAGAGAAATTTAATTTCAGGGCAAAACCTCAGGGAAATCTTAATTTTAAGATTAAAGACAGAAAAAATGAAGGGTGAAGAGTGAAGAGTGAAGTATAAACAGATTTTGTATATGATAATATATCTGGTTACCGGTCACTGATAAGTGGTCACTACTCACTATAAAAAAAATGGAAAAAGATAAAAAAATTTACTATAATCCGAAACTTCAAAATCTGGAACATGAATTTGATACATATCTTCAAATTATCGAACAGGGAGAAGCAGATTCTGACACTTTTTTCCGTCTGGGACGTCTCTATCAGGAAAAGGGACAGATAGAACCGGCTATAGAAAACTATGAAAAAGCACTTGATAAAGATCGTAATGCAGGCGAAGTTCATTACAATCTCGGCTGTGTCCATTTCAATAAAAAAAATTATAATAAAGCTCTTGAAGAATTTGTAAAAGCTCTCGAATGGGATCCGAATGATGTTTACACCCATAATTCTCTCGGAAACACTTATTATAAACTCGGAAAATATGAACAGGCCATAAGAATGCATGAAGGTGCTCTAAAACTTGCCCCTTCTGATGCCTATTCCTTTAAAGGTCTTGGAGATGTATACTACTCACAGAAAAAATTTAAAGAAGCAAAGAAATATTATAAAAAAGCACTTGAACAGAATAAACATATGGGGAAAGCCTACTTCGGCCTCGCCCTTGTATACAGTGGCGAAAGAAATTTTGAAAAAGCCATAGAAACTTATAAAAAAGCTATAGAACTCGAAGGGCAGAACGAAAGACTTCATGGAAATCTGGCCTATGCCTATTATGCCGTAAACAATTATGATATGGCTATTGCAGAATATAAATTAGCTATTGAACTGGACAGTTCTATTCCCTGGAATTACGGACATCTGGGCCATATATATTATGGACAGGGGAAAACAGAGCTTGCTCTCGAACAGTATAAAAAACTTGTAGAACTTGCTCCTGACGATTCCATTGGCTATGGGAATCTGGGAAGGGTTTACAGAGAACTCGGTAATTTAGAAGAAGCAATAAAAAACTATAATAGAGCCATTGAACTTGATCCTGACCTGGTATGGGTTTATGTAAAACTCGGATTACTCTATCACAGTAATGGTAATTATGACGAAGCAATAAATAAATATAAAAAAGCTATAGAATTAAATCCAAATATGGCCTGGACTCATGCCTATCTCGGATTATGTTATCAGAACAGGGAAAATATTGCAAAATCTATCAATTCATTTAAAAAAGCCATTGAACTTGACTCGAATCTGACATGGGTCTATGGATTCCTTGGTATTTCCTATTGTAAACTGGAAAATTTTGAAATGGCCCTTGCTGAATGCAGAAAATCCATAGATATAAATCCTGATTTTCCTGTAAGCTATCTTCATATGGGACAGATACATGCCTATATGGCACAGAGT
>JBEHWP010000804.1:0-3168 GCA_040217665.1 Vulcanimicrobiota bacterium | reverse complement strand
TCCGGTAAATTTGTACGCATTTTTTCTATTAAATCAAGAAGCCTGCCGCTGTCGATTACTATTATACCGGTCAGCGGAATCTTATGTTGATTTTTTATGGCTTCCTGAATTGCATCTAATACTTTATGAACAGTAATGATAAATACCTCCTTTTATTAAAAATCATAATGCGTGACGCGTAACGCGTGACGGAACGACAATTTTTTATGTTTTTATATGAGAATGATTCTGTTAGTTTATTCATCTCTGGTATAAAATGATAGAAAATTTTGACCATATTTTATTTTTCTTGTACAATTCAGTTTTCCTATTTGCTCTGAATAGTTTTTATATACAGGGTGATGTATTACAAGGACACCGGTATCTTTAATCAATTCTTTTTCCGATAATATTTCCATTACTTCTTCCACATGTAATTCAGGAAAGGGAGGATCCAGAAATATGATATCAAATGTCCCTTCTATACTTTTTAAAACGTTAAAAACATCACCTTCTATCAGGTTGCTCTGTTTCTCAAATTCAAGTAATTTTATATTATGTTTTATTATGTTTATTGCGTCACGGTGTTTTTCTATGAACGTAACATGAGATGCACCGCGACTTATAGCTTCAATCCCTATACTTGCAGTACCTGAAAAAAGATCCAGGCAGATTGCTCCTCTTATTCTATTTTGAATAATATCAAACAATGATTTTTTTATTCTTCCAAGCATAGGACGGACGTGAAGACCTTTACAGCTCTTTATCTCTCTGCCTTTTGCCGTACCTCCAAGGATTCTTAAATTCCCCATAATATTACGACACCCTTCACTTCAGGGCATTCAGGAATGACAATTAAATCGTGACGCGAGGAAAGAGCCTGTTAATAAATTTCCATTCCTTAATAAAACGCCCCTTGCCACCCTTCACCCTTCACTAATTTCTTTGACAATTATTTCTAAAAGATTTAAAATTCAGTAAGTAGAAAGTCAAAAATTCGACATTCTCTATATTAATCCTTTTAATAACATATTATAGTTAACTCCGTAACAATTTGCAAATTATTTTTGCGTAGAAATAGAGAAATAAGAAAGGAAGTTTTGTATTTTGAAATTTAAAAGGGCTGTAATTATGGCAGGCGGTATAGCAGGGGAGAGAGAATTTTTTTTTAATTTTTTTTCGAAAGACGATTATATAATATGTGCAGACAGAGGATTAAAAAATGCCGAGTATCTTGGTATTACTCCCGACCTGATAGTAGGAGACATGGACTCTTATGATGGGAATACAGGTAAATTTTCCTGTGCCACCGTTTCTTTTCCCAGGGAAAAAGATAAGACAGATACGGAACTTGCAATTGAATTTGCCAGAGATGTTTCTCCTGACGAAATTATTATAATAGGAGCACTCGGCAAACGTTTTGATCATGCTCTCGGAAATATTCATTTATTATGTAAAGGTTTTACCACAGGTATTCCTGTGGTAATTATTGATAGTCATCAGAGAATTGATCTGGTGTGGAAGAATTTATATGTCGACTCAGGCAAGGCCGGCGATGTTATTTCTCTTATTCCTTTCAGCAGTGAAGTAACAGGTATCGTTACATCAGGTTTAAAATATCCTCTTGATAACGAGACCCTTTATGCCGGAGAGACAAGAGGAATAAGCAATGAGATTTTGCAGATACCTTTTTCCATAGCAGTAAAGAGCGGATTGCTTCTGGTTATAAGAAATTTTATACTCTTATAACGTGACATTGTCATATTACCTGCAATGTGACATTGTCAAGATAATACTGTGGTGAACTTATTATTGTGACGCATAATGCTTGACGGGAGTAAGACTTTTACTATATGCTTATGGTCAGATACATGAACATTTGCTTTTTTTTCTGTAATTTGGTAAACTAGCACCGTAAAGAAGAACGAATTAATTTTTTGTTTGGAGCTTTTATGCTGAATAACTTTATGAAAATTATTTATAGTTAGTTTCGTAACTATTCATAAATACTGACCTCGTAATGCGTAAAGCATAATGTGTGATGTGCAGGGGATTAAACCAGTCACGCGTTACCTGTCACGACAACTAAACTATATTTCCTGTTTTTGTTATATTGAAAGGAGAACTAAATTTGGCACAGGACAACGGTAAAAAGAAAAAAGGAAACTGGCGTGTTTATTTTCTCAGATTTTTGACAGGTCTTTTTATAACCATTATCTTATTAATAGGTGCAGCAGTTATAGTAAAGAATTATTTTATGAAACGTGAAAATACTCAGAGTCATCCATTTATTTCTAATATTATTCCTTCCTTCGGGTTTCCTGGAGAGAATACGTTCTCATCAGATAAGAGAAATCTCTATGTCCTTGTTGTAGGACTTGATAATAACTGGACAGAACAGGATATTTTATATACTAAAGGTGCAAGAACAGATACTATAATGCTGGCCAATTTTAACCTTGATAAAAAAACTGTAGGTTTATTATCTATTCCGAGAGATTCGAAGGTATATATTCCCGGATATTACGAAGATAAGATAAATGCCGCTTATTCACTGGGAGGAATAGAACTTGCCCGGAAGACTGTTGCAGAAGTCTGTAAAGTGCCTATAGATTATTATGTCGTAGTAAGAACACAGGCTCTTCCAAAGCTGGTGGATGCACTGGGCGGCGTAGAAACTTATGTAGAAAAAGATATGGATTATGATGATAACTGGGGACATCTCCATATACATCTTAAAGAGGGATGGCAGACTATTGATGGTGATAGAGCAGTACAGTATTCAAGATTCAGAAAAGATGACGAAGGTGATCTGGGGAGAATCAGAAGACAACAACAGGTTATGGGTGCCGTTAAAAGCAAGGCTTCAAGGATTACAGGATTTAATGAATTGAGAAAATTAATTCAGACAGTTCTTGACAATGTGGATACAAATTTTTCAACTACTGAATTAATGGCTCTTGCCAATATCTATAAACATATAAATATGAATGATGTAAAAATGGGTACTCTTCCGACTTATGGTGATGACTCAAGCGGTGTAAGTTATCAGATAATAGATGAAAGTCAGCTTCAAAACTCTATAGATGAATATTTAATGGGAAAAATACCTGAACCTTCGGTGGAAATACTCAATGGCAGTAATGAAGCAGGCATAGCAAAAAACCTGGAAGAACGACTGACCTCTAT
>JBEHWP010000803.1:0-3176 GCA_040217665.1 Vulcanimicrobiota bacterium | reverse complement strand
AGATATGCTTTTATATTATTATGGGTTTCCTGACATTCTTTAAAGGAAATAGGATTGGCAAGATGGAATTTACTGCATATATCCTGGCATCCTGTGGTAATAATAATATTACCGTCTTTATCGATAATAGATGTAGAAACAGCTGAGAATTTATAGAAAAGTTCTATTAAATTTTTAAGTCTCGACAGGTCGATAAGATCCGATAATTTATATTCCATAATTACTTACCACTCTTCTTGGTATAAACCCGCTTTTCCTGATAATATGTTCGAAATCTTCGTTTTTCATAATCTCTCCGGTTTCTCCGCCGGCAGATTTAACAATCTGTTCCTCTATTGATGTGCTTCCCAGATCATCGGCACCCATATGAAGAGCTATTTCTATAAATTCCTGCCCCATATACATCCATAGTGCTTTTATATGGTCAAAATTATCCAGCATAAGACGGGAAACAGCTATTACTTTCAGTGTGTCATAAATATCTGTTTTTTCTTTTACCATATGTTCAAGCTCTGTATTATAAGGATGAAATGTGAGAGGAACAAAAGCCATAAATCCTCCTGTTTTATCCTGAAGATCCCTTAATTTTATCATATGGTCTATTCTGTCTTTATATGATTCTATATGGCCGTATAACATAGTGGCATTGGTCCGTATCCCTTGTTTATGTGCTTTTTCTGATACTTCGAGCCATCTGGCACCTGAAATCTTTTCAGGAGTTATGATTTTTCTTATTTCATCATTGAATATTTCAGCTCCACCGCCGGGGATAGAACCGAGTCCTGCTTTTTTCAGTTTCTTAAATATGTAATCTAAAGAAATTCCTTCTTTTCTGGATATATAGTCATATTCTACACATGTAAGGGCCTGTATGTGAAATTTTTCATTTATTTTCTTTATGCCGGAAAATATATCTTCAAGATATGTGAGATTTATATGTCTGTTTACCCCTCCTACTATATGTATTTCTTCTACACCTGAGTCCCTGTATCTTTCTACTTTTTTTAATATGTCATGGACTGTCATAATATATGCACCTTCTTCTCCCTCATCTTTCGAAAAAGCACATATGGGACATTTTTTTTCACAGATATTTGTATGGTTTATATTCAGATTGTTTCCGTAAAAAGCAATGTCTCCAACCTTTTTTCTTCTTACGAAATCTGCAAGAAGTCCCGTTTCAAAGATATGTTCATAGTGAAACAGAAAAATCCCCTCTTCTTTCGTGAGCCTTTTTTCAGAGAGGACTTTTTGTGCGATCTCTTTCATTCGGGGGTCTGAAAGGTACTCTATAAGTTCATTATGCTTTATGCTCTTCATGTTTACCTTTACATAAATAAGACTTTTAGTTATACATTATTTATTTTACCATGTATTTAACTGGTTTAGACATAATATTTATAAAAAAACATTTTTTTTTGAAATTGTATACTATATTTTTTACTTTTTGCGAGAATTTTTACATGTCTCTATGTAATGGTCTGTCTTATATTCGCCTCTGATAAGTCTATACAAAACACCTTGCACTATCTAATATTTTTCCATTAATAATTCCACTTCATCGGCCAGTTCGTATCGTGACATATTTTCCCATTCACTTCTTCTGACTGCGAGATAGGCACCTGAAAGTTCTGCTCCCAGGGCATTAAGAAGGATTCTATTGGCTGTAAGATATTCTAAAGCAGAGCCAAGATCTGCAGGTAGTTTATCTATTCCGGCTGCTTTTCTTTCTTCTTCTGAGAGATTGCCCGGATCTACATTTACCGGTTCAGGAATGTCCATTTTCTGTCTTATACCGTCAAGGCCTGCTGCAATAACAGCTCCCAGGGCAAGGTATGGATTTGCTGTGGCATCTGATGGTTTGAATTCGAACTGTTTGTATGAATTTGTTTCCGGATCTGTTATAACTCTTACTGCAGCTTCACGGTTATCCATACCCCAGCACCGAAAGGCTCCGCTCCAGTAATGAGGTTTTATTCGTCTGTATGAATTTGTAGAAGGTGTCGTTATTGCCATAAGGGCCGGCATATGATGGAGCAGTCCTGCAATAAAGGACTTTGCTGTTTTTGATAATCCACAGGATTCTCTGGAGTTAGGAACAAGATTTTTTCCATTTTTCCAGAGGCTCAGATGTATGTGACATCCGCTTCCTGCTTTATCCAGAAAGATTTTTGGGAGAAAAGATGCTTTCAATCCGTTATGTGATGCAACGGCTCTCACTGTTTCCCGAAAAGCAATCTGATTGTCTGCTGCTTTTAACGGGTCTGTATATTTTGTTGTAATTTCCTGCTGACCGGGGCCTGATTCAGGATAGTACTGTTCTATAACCATACCCTGGGCTATCAGGTTTTCCGTTATTTCATTTATAATATGCTGATGTATATCCATTGATTGTGTGGAGGCAAAAACTGTATAATCTGCAGGTATTATTTCATCAGTTCCTGTTTTTAAGAGATAAAATTCATTCTCAAATGCTGTTTTAATCTCTATACCTTCTTTTTCTGCTTCGGCGATCATTTTTTTGAGAAAGAGACGGGAACAATAGGGCCAGTTTTTACCTTTTTGCTTCATATCGCTCATTACTCTTGCATGGGAAGGAGCATAGGGGAGGGTATTGAAACTTGACCAGTCAGGTACAAGCCTTACTTCACCTACAGGGCCAAGGCCTGCCCCTGGAACTACTGCATCATACATTACAGGAATTGCCTGTTGTGCCGCAGAGATTCCAACGCCATGAGTTATATTTTCTTCCAGTGTATCTATATGTATTGCCTTTCCTCTGATTATATTGGCATTATCACACCAGAGTATACGGATAAATTTTATGCCCGATGATTTCAGAGATGTTATAAATGCTTTGTCCATAGTTTTTATCTCCTTATTTTTTCAATATAGAATATAGTTACGGCTATGACAGGGTAATAAAATGAAGAATGAAAAATTATCCTCTCTTCACCCTTCATAATTTTCAATATAAATAATCCGAATATATTTTAACATAATGTTAACAAAATCCTGCAGGATTTTTTTATTTTTTATATATCAAAGAAATTCCCCTGTAAAGTAGGAAATCTTTTGACAGATATAGAATGTCTTTATAAAAATCACATGACAGGGATTGTCTCTATTTTTTCGAGGTGACTTATGGAATATTTATCTGACGGAAGTAAACTTCA
>JBEHWP010000802.1:0-3179 GCA_040217665.1 Vulcanimicrobiota bacterium | reverse complement strand
TAAACCAAATTGTATCAAAATTTATTCCCCTATCGCATTTAACACAGAGGTAATTACATAATCAACTTCATCATTTATCATTTTAGGATACAGGGGAATACTTAAAGCCTTTTGATAATAATTCTCTGCCATAGGATAATCTCCCCATTTATATCCAAATGTTTCTTGATAATAAGGTTGAGTATAAACTGGAATATAATGAACCTGAGTTCCGATATTTTTATTTTTCAATTCTTCAATAACCTGTTTTCTATTTTTCCCAATTTTTTCAAAATCTATCTGTAAAACATATAGATGGAATGCAGAATAAACACCTTCTTTTTCAAAAGGTATAGTCAACACATCAATATCTTTAAAACTCTTATTATATCTTTTCACAATTTCTCTTCTTCTTTTTACAAAAGAATCAAGTCTTCTTAATTGACTTATGCCAAGTGCTGCCTGAATATCTGTTATCCTATAATTAAACCCCAGATCCTGCATTTCATAATACCATGGACCGGGATTTATCTTTAAATCTTTATCTTCTTTAGTTATTCCATGAGTTCTCAATAACTTCAATTTCTCATATAATTCTTCACTATTAGTAGTAATTGCCCCTCCTTCACCAGTTGTTATAGTCTTAACCGGATGAAAGGAAAAAATTGTCATATCAGAATACTTACAGCTTCCCACAAAATTTCCATCATCATACCTGGAACCAATAGCGTGAGAGGCATCTTCTATGACAGATATATTATTAATTTTTGCCAGATCGTAGATTCGTTTCATATCTGCAGGCTGGCCAGCGAAATCTACCGGTATAATAAGCCATGTACGGTCCGTTATTTTCTTTTTTATTTCTTCGATATCTATGTTATATGTTTTTCGATCTATATCTGCAAAAATCGGTTTTATCCCATTATAAAGCAAACAATTAGCAGAAGCTACAAAAGTATTTGGTGAAGTAATTCCTTCTTTACTTTTTCCCTGTCCCAGAGATGCAACAGCAAGATGGAGAGCGGCAGTACCATTGGAAAGAGCAACACAATACTTTGCTCCGGTATATTCACACATTGCCTTTTCAAATTCAACTATCTTTGGGCCCTGAGTAAGATAATCAGATTTTAAAACATTGATTACTTGATTAATATCATTTTCATCTATCCATTGTTTACCATAAGGTATCATATTAACATTCTCCTGCCATTCTTTGTAATTCCTCTTTTGTTAGCCATTTATCATTTTTATCACTTGAATATTTAAATCCTTCAGGTAAAACTTTTCCGCCTTCCCAGGCTTTACTATAACCGAAATAAATTTCCGGCTCAATAACAAAAAAATCTTCAAATTCTTTTGAATGTCTTGCTTCATCTTCGGTTAATAGACATTCATTGATTTTCTCACCTGGTCTTATGCCGGTAAATTCGAGTTCGCATCCTGGAGATATTGCTCCTGCAAGATCTATAACACTCATGCTTGGAATCTTAGGGACAAATACTTCTCCACCCTGCATCATTTCAACACATTTTATTACAAACTCAACCCCCTGTTCAAGAGTAAGCCAGAATCGAGTCATAGATTTATGAGTAATAGTAATTTTCCCTTTGGCACCCTGCTCTTTAAATAAAGGTATAACACTACCTCTACTCCCTACTACATTCCCATACCGTACACAGGATATTCTTGTTTGTCTTTTAGGGCCTATATAGGCATTACCGGCAATAAATAATCTTTCCATACATAATTTTGTTGCTCCATATAAATTAATAGGACTTACAGCCTTATCTGTGCTCAGAGCAATAACCTTTGGTATATTATGTTCAATGGAAATATCAATTATATTCTGAGCTCCGCCGATATTAGTTTTTACTGCCTCAAATGGATTATATTCACAGGCAGGTACCTGTTTTAAAGCTGCAGCATGTATTACAATATCAACTCCTTCTATAGCTCTATGCAATCTATCTTTATCTCTTATATCTCCAATAAAAAATCTTAAGACTTCGTCATTATTAAATTTTCTTTGCATTTCCCATTGTTTTAACTCATCTCTACTAAAAATTCTTATAATTTTGGGGTGATATTTTGTAAGCATTACTTCAGTAAACTTCTGTCCAAAAGAACCGGTACCTCCAGTAAGTAAAATAATCTTATCCCTAAACATAACTTATATCCTTTCATTAAAATATAAAAATAAACCTCTCAAATCAGTGAAAAAACATATGAATTTCCTTAATACCAGGTTCTACCAGAAGAAATTCTACTGTTTTTGAAGTCGCAGAAGAACTTCTGCCATTATAAACTTTAAGTTATTCTGACTGTATATTCTATTCCCTACATGTAGATTTTGAGCCAGTGATGCTTCTGCAGTTTAAATATTGTAGTTGTTTTTTATTTCCAACCTGTTTATGTTTTGTTGAATATTTAATATATGCTTCGAAGAGAACAAAGATAATTACCTTTTCTTCCTTCCCTCTCCAATATCCACATGGTATAAGAAAACTATTGTATCACATTTCTGTGTGATTTCTCAATAATTCTAAATTTTATTATATCATAATAAAGGAAAACAACAATACTCCTAATAATGTCTAAATATATTGACAAAGGTTTATAAATATGTAAAATACATTATTGTGACAGGTAATGATTATAACATCATCATACACATCACATATCTATCGTATTTATATATATATCGAAGTTCCCATAGTATAACAGATTTTACTATTCATAAAATAATATAAATATAAATAGAACCGATAAATCAAGCATTCTTTATAAACCTTATTTTCTCGTATGAGTAAAAATAGACCGTAAAGAATTCTTGTATTGTATTAATTTAAGGAAGAAATAAATGGATAAAATATTTAATCTTTTTGGCTCTATAAAGAGAAACCTTCGTCTAAAAAAAATAGATTTAAATTTTCCCAAAGTAGAATTTCCAGAAGAAATTAAAAAAGAAAATAAAGAAAAAAAGGTTCTATTTCTTGTACCTTTCGGCGATTGGTTGTTTCATCATCAGGTTGATGCTGTCGTAGCCTCCGATCTGAGATTAAGAGGTACTGATGTATGTATTGTCAGATGTGATGGTATATATAAAGATTGTTCTATAATAACAAAAGGGTATCTTTTAGGTTCCTTTTATATAACTTTAATGGAAAACGTCTATCGTGTTTTCAGGGATAAAGATTACA
>JBEHWP010000801.1:0-3180 GCA_040217665.1 Vulcanimicrobiota bacterium | reverse complement strand
TGTCAATATCCACAGATAGAGATTCTACTTTAACTATTACCCTTACTGTCTGATCTTTATCAAAATTCACATTCATAATCTGTCCGACTCTTACACCGGCGACCTGAATGTCTGCACCTCTCTTCAAACCATCTACACGCTGAAAAAGGACAGTAAAGGTATAACCCTTATCTTCTCCGAATTTATAACCACCGTAATAGATTATAATCCAGGCAAGAGCTATGAGCCCTGCAGTAGTAAATATACCAACTTTTGTTTCAACAGAAAGTTTCATAAGATTTTCTCCTTAATACCGGGCATGACCGGTTCGGTCACAACCAGATATAAAAATTAGCAAACAGTGAAATATAAGACTTCATCATTTTCATATAAAGTTTTATACTTTGATAGGTCCCTCTTCCAGTCCTTTAATAAACTGCTGAACTACAGGGTTAGAAGAATCTTTAAAGGCTGATGCTTCCGCTTCTTCCACAACTTCCCTGTCATAAAGCATGGCAATTTTATCTGCAAAAGTAAAAACACTGCCTATATCATGAGTAATCACGAGAGACGTTACATTCAATTCTTTATTAAGTTTTAAGATTAAATTGTTTAACACTGTAGTCATAACAGGGTCAAGACCACTTGTAGGTTCATCATAAAGTACTATTTTAGGATTATATGCTATAGCCCTTGCAAAGCCCACTCTTTTTCTCATACCGCCGCTGATTTCACTGGGATAAAGATTTTCCACACCTTTGAGACCTACAAGATTTAATTTCTCTGTAACAATCTTTTTTATTTCTTTATCTTTAAGTTTTGTATGTTGATGAAGGCCAAAGGCAACGTTTTCTCCGCATGTCATATAATCGAAAAGAGCCGAGTATTGAAAAGCCATACCCATAACACTTCTGACCCTGTCCAGTTCTCTCTCGGTCATTCTGGTAATATCTTTACCATCGACATAAACCTTCCCTTTATCAGGTTTTAAAAAACCTATTATTAACTTCAGTATTGTACTTTTACCGACACCACTCAGACCTATAAGGGCAGTAACTTTACCTTCCGGGATATGAAGGCTTACATCTTTTAATATTTCTTTTGTTCCGAAACTTAAATAAACATGTTCAAGTTTTATCATAAGATCACTTAAAACCGCTGTTACCAAAAATTACTACAGTTAAAGGGAAATTAAATAAAAATATAAGTACTGTAGCTATAACAACTGAATTGGTGGTAGATCTACCTACACCTGCAGCTCCTCCTTCAGTAATAAGACCTATATAACATCCCACTATTGCAACAGTAGCGCCGAAAACAAGAGCCTTTATAAGACCTCCTGTAAGGTCGGAAACCCTGAAAAACATCTTTATGGAATCCATATAGGTATATGGATTTATTCCCTGTCCTGTAGCTACGAAATATCCTCCTGCCGTGCCTCCTACTACGGAAAACATAGTAAGGAGCGGAGTCATTAACAGACATGCAAGAAATCTCGGTACAACAAGATATCTTATGGGATTTGTAGCAAGAGATCTAAGAGCATCTATCTGTTCCGTAACCTTCATAGAAGCAATCTGTGCCGTAATAGCTGAACCGACGCGGCCTGCCATTACTACGGCAGTCAACAAAGGAGCAAGCTCTCTCGCCATAGTGAGCACTACTCCTCCTCCTACAAACCCTTCAAGACCATATATACGGGCCTGTAAAGAAAGCTGATAGGCCATAACCATACCCGCAAAAGATGTGGTAAGCAGTATTATTATAAGGGAGTCCACTCCGAGAATTGCCATCTGTTCAAGAGTTATACGTATATTAATAGCTCCTCTTATCAGAAACATAAGGGTTGAAAATAAAAGTGAAACAAGGCCTCCCACCAGTTCCAGCAGGGAAATAATCATTTTACCTGTACTTTCGAAAAATTTCATCATATTCACACTCAAACTTTCAACTGTGTCAATCCAGTGTAAACTTATATAAAACCATATTCTATGGTAAATTTACACAAATCATTTTACAGTTTTTTTAATAAAAATCTATATAACAGCCATGACATGGCCAGTCATATATTCCTCTCCCGTAATGCGTTACGATCCTCATATAAACCTGTTTATATACCGAAAGCATTTTCTATATGTTCTATTTTCATGACAGTTCCTTCACGTGTAAGTAATAATGAAATTACATCAAATCTACAGTCTCTGTCATGTAAATTTTTAAAATTCAAATAATATTCTGCAAGTTTATAGAGTTTATTCTGTTTTTTCAGATTAACTGTTTCGTATGGTTCTCCGAAAGATGTATCAGTTCTGGATCTTACTTCTATAAAAACGAGTTCTTCTCCATGAGTCATTATAAGATCTATTTCACCTAGCATACAGCGAAAATTCCTCTCTAAAATTGCATAACCTTTCTTTTCCAGTAATGACAGAGCTTCTTTTTCTCCTGTAATACCAAGCTGTTTTTTAGTCAATTTCATATATCAATTATCGGCTAATTGATAAAAACCAATTGCCGTGACGATATCTCCTTTTTATTTAAAACTTCTTTTACAGGCTTAAAGGTTTTTCTGTGAATCGGACATATGCCATATTCAGAAAGGGTTTTCATATGTAATTTCGTACCATACCCTTTGTGTTTCTCAAATCCATATTCAGGATAGAGGAGTGCAAATTCTTTCATCATTCTGTCACGGGTAACCTTTGCTATAATAGAAGCTGCTGCTATGGATACGCTTTTTGAATCTCCTCTGACTATTGAAACCTGAGAAGACCCCATATCAGGAACAGGTCTTCCATCTATGAAGATTATGTCAGGACTCATTTTAACAGAGGAAACAGCTTTTTTCATAGCCATATAAGTGGCTTTAAGTATATTTTTTCTGTCTATTACAGATGATGTGCAGAGACCGACGGAATAACCGAGAGCTTTATCTGTTATCTCTTTATAAAGAGCTTCTCTTTTTTTTTCTGAAAGTTTTTTACTGTCATCGAGACCGGCTATAAATATATCTTCAGGTAATATAACAATCGCTGCCACTACAGGGCCTGCCCAGGCTCCGCGGCCTGCTTCATCCATACCTGCAATGACGGCACATCCCTGATTGCGGGCTTCATCTTCATAACATAACATCTTCTTAAATCGTTCTTTTTCCAGTTTTAAATTACTCATTTTTATAATCTATTTATATGAAAATGATAA
>JBEHWP010000800.1:0-3180 GCA_040217665.1 Vulcanimicrobiota bacterium | reverse complement strand
TTTTTTGACATCTATAATAGTGGATGCTGCAGGAGACTTACCGTCATGATTGTAGTTAAAAGAAAGTTGACGGCCAATAGTATTATTTTTAATATTCTCATATATTTCATTTAAATTTTGAGAGGTAAATCTAATAGTCCCGTACCTGGGATGTTTTCCCCATTCACCACGGACCAGAAGTTGCCTCCAGAGTCCTGGAATGGGTTGATTGTTTTCGAGACGTATTTTTATTTCTTCATCGGAAAGTGGAGAGATCTTATCCTCCGGGGTATTTTCAAGTTGTATATAGAAAGATTTTTTATTCATTGCTGCATCCTCAAAATTTATTCGAAAATGCAACAAAAAATAAACGAAAATGTAAGAAAGATTATTTTTTGTTACATTTTCGTCTATTAATTTAATTATATTTTACAATAGCTTGAGGATAAAAGAAAGGAAAAAAGGAGTTAAATTTTTCTTACTTTTCTTACTGTTGTATAGAAGGGGTAGAAATTAATTGAATTACATCTTCTAATGCCTGCTTGTAACCGTCTATATCTTGACTTCTGACATTGTTAAAAGCATTTTCTTTTAATTTTTCTATTTCTTCTTTTATAGAATTGACGTCTGATTGTTCTAATTTTAAAAAAGGGGATTGAAGACCATAATAATTATGCAGATATTCATAAGGGTTCGAATTGGGTTGTATTTCATAAGCTGAAATTTCTATCATACAGCAACTCCCGGAGGTAGATTAACCATATAAGAAACAATATCATGGTGAATAAAAATAAAACTAGGATCATACATTCTTATTCCTCTTGCTATTTGATTTGTTTCTTTAATGGTGTCTTTAGATAATTCTCCCTCTATATCTTTTACATCTCCGTAAAAATGTATCATATCTCTGAATATTGCTTTTAAATGTTCAATCTCTTTTTTCGTGGGGGTATGAGGATTTTTTTCATCTTCATAGGAGTTTAAACTGTTTATTAGTTCTTCTCTTAATTCTCTAATTTTTTCTTTGATTTCTTTAAGAACCATAACCAAACCTCCTTTTGAAATTCAGGATCTTTGCAATCAACCTCTCTATTTATTATACCATATTTTTTTATTTCCGCTATAAGATTTTTATAATTTTCTTTAGTTGCTGTATGTGTCATAAAATCTAGGTCTTTTATAAAACTTAATTTTTCTTCAATATTATTCGTAAGTCTTATTTTTTTTAAATCAGATGAAATAGCTTCTTTATTCCCTTGATGTTTTTTTATTAATAATAGTATCATGTCTGAGCCTATGTCTTGATAGACTCCATCGATAAACATTTCAGGTGTCATTCCCTCAATTTTATTAACACATAATTTTCTACTTAAAATTTCTGTTGTGGATTCTTCAAGAAATCTAAATTCTTTACTTGATATTCCATAGTAGGTAATAGTATTTTTTGTTTTTTCTTTTGGCCAACATTGTTCCCTTGGTTCGCCGAAAACATGAAAGGTTTCGTGTGATAAAGCATGTATTCCTATATGTTTGTCTAATATAGAATTACCTGCTGCAATATGAATATTGTCAGGAGAAATTACAATCCCTACTTTCTTGTCGTAAAAACCACCTATCTCTTGACCGATTAACCCCTGTTCTTTCTTTAATTCTTCCCATTTTTCTGGCGTCGGATAAACATATTTATCTGTAATTGTTTTACCAGTTTCCTCTTCAATAACCTTTTTTATTTTTTCCCCTATAAACGGTATAATTTCGTATGACTTTACTCCTTTTTCTTCTCTTACCGTGCTATCATTAAAATCTTGCCATTTAGGAATGAGAGATGGAATGTTTTTCGCAACATTCCCCACCCCTCCAAACCCCTCCATAGGCTCCTGTATATTATCCCAACCTTTTCCCACTTTCCCATCCAGACCCTCTTCCACCATGGAATATTTATCCACAGGGACCAGAATAGATCTACACTGATAATGAAGCGGTGGAGTATTAACTTTTAACCGCGGGTCATTTATTGCCAGGATAAGACCGTCTCTATCTTCACATATATCGGATGTCCTGCTGTCCAGGATAGCAGAAAATTCAACAGCAGTAATAAATCCTTTTAAGGCAGGCGATTGGAAACTTTCAATCCTTCCTTCATTCATTGCTCTACTGGTCTCAGTTCTCGCTATATTCTGAAGTCTACCGACATGAAAAGAAGGGAATACGCTTTCCAGGCTTCCCATTATATTCTGAACAGAAAGACCGTTCTGAATTCCTGAGTATATTTTCTGCTTTGCCTTATTAAGAAGTTCCTGTTCTGCTATGCCTTTTAGATACAAAGAATAATCTCCGTAAAATTTCAGAGCATCATAAGGAACTACCGAGAAACTACTTGCAATCTGTTTATTCTCCGGATTAAGGGCATGTGTCACCTGGTCAGCTAAATCATTAACTATACTCTGAATATCTCTACTCTGGTCAAGCATTACCTTATTTTTTTGTTTTCTCTCATAGTACTGTTTCAACTCAAGGCCTTCCGTTATTCCTGTAATCCTTCCTGCGCGTCTGGCTTCTACCATAAGAGAAAAAAGAATATTCTGGTATTCTCTCAAATTCAAAGATAATCCAGAGACCTGATTGAAATCTTTTTTCTCAACTATCTGACGAACCTGCTTTAAAAACTCATCATTCGCCTTTGAAAGAGCGTTGCCGGCAGATTTAATAAAAGCTTTTTCCAGGTCTTGAAATGCCCTATTTATCCTTGCAATTACTTTAGGAGATTTTCTTATAGAATTACTTACCAGTGACGGCATTTTCATCTACTCCTTGCTGTGGCTTCTGTGGTGTTTCCGGTGGGATAAGTGCTGGTAAAAGTATCCCAGTTCTCTCAGGAGCTCCTAACTCCGCCCTCATGTAATCTCCATCACCTACAGGGTCAAATACTCCGCCATTGACCATCTGAAAGAACATACCCGCTATTTTTACCTTTTCATCTATAGAAAGGGGTTGAATGTTTTCAAAACTTCCGTAAGATTTTTGAGGGCCATAATTATACTCAATCAATTTAACCAGTATTTGGGATATAATCACGTTATCCCTGAAGTCTTGAGCTATTTCTTCCGCTGCTTCTACGAGCATATCGAAATGCTTATCACCCAGGGCATAACTTCCACCTTTTTCTCCTCCGGAGATAAGAGAGAGCATAAAGAATACTCT
>JBEHWP010000799.1:0-3192 GCA_040217665.1 Vulcanimicrobiota bacterium | reverse complement strand
AGATTTAAAATATCATGAATTGAATAAAGACAGCGGATATTACTATAAATTATTAAAATCAGGCCTCATAAGAAGGGTGGCCTGTGATGAAGATATAAAAAATGCTAAATTAAATCCCCCTTCTGATACAAGAGCCAGTATAAGAGGATATCTTGTAAAATTTCTTTCAGAAAATTTTTTGTCTGCAATGATAGGGTGGGATGATGTGTTCCTGAATGACCATGGCAGACACATTTACTTTCTGGAACCTTTTCAGAAGGAACTTGACGAAAAAGACAGAAATTATATAGATTCACTGAAAAAAAATATTTCCCATGGTAATGGGAGTGAAGAGTGAAAAGTGAAGGCTAAAATCAAATCGTTTACTGATAACTGGAATGTATAGGAATTTTCATTCCGGTTAAACTATTATATGGTTGAGAGTTGAGAGTTGAGAGTTTATGGTTGATTCAACTCTCAACCTTCAACCCTCAACGTTAAACAATTCGCCCGCAGGGCGTTAAGTTCTCACTGATCACTGATTTTAAGGAGGTCTAACGTTTTGGATGAAAAAAAATTAGCAGAACTGGCTCTGGAAGTAGCTCTCAGTGAAAAAGCCAGTTACTGTGATGTAAGAGTTATAAGAACCATGACAGAGTCTATAGATATAAAAAATGGTTCTGTAAACGGTGTCAGGAGAGATGCAGATGTAGGTATGGGCATAAGGGTTCTGGTAGATGGTGCCTGGGGATTTGCAGGAAATCCTGACCTTAAATCCAGCAAGGTTGAGATTGCTGCCAGAAGAGCTATAGAGATCGGAAAAGCCAGTGCAAGTCTTGCCCATACAAAGGTGACACTGTCACCTCTGAAAAAAGTGTGTGATAAATGGGTTTCTCCCAGGATAATAGATCCTTTTTCTGTACCTCTCGATGAGAAGATTAATTTTCTTCTGGATGCAGAAGAAGAAATGAGAAAAGTAAATGGTGTAAAAATTACAACAGGTCATATGGATCTTAAAAGAGAAGAAAAGATATTCCTGAGCAGTGAAGGCTCTTTTATAGAGCAGGACATACTCCATACAGGTTCGGGGATAAGTGCCATTGCTTTAAATGACCGGGAAATGCAGGTCAGATCATATCCTTCGTCTTTCAGAGGACAGTTTAACACGGCAGGTTATGAAATGGTGAAGGGGCTCAAGTTAAAAGAACATGGACGGCAGATTGCAGAAGAAGCAGTGGCTCTTCTTACTGCAAAACAGTGTCCGTCAGGATTAAAAACCGTCATACTCGGTCAGAGCCAGCTTGCCCTCCAGGTCCATGAGTCATGCGGTCATGCAACAGAACTGGACAGAGTTCTCGGGATGGAAGCCAATTATGCAGGTATGAGTTTCCTTACCACGGAGAAACTTGATAATTTCCGTTACGGTTCATCTATAGTTAATATAGTAGCAGATGCCACAAGTCCGGGAGGACTGGGCACTTTCGGCTATGATGATGAAGGTGTTCCTGCAGGGTGTAATTATCTTATTAAAGACGGTATACTCAGAGGGTATCTTACTTCAAGAGAAACAGCGCCCGTAATAAACAGAGAGAGCAGCGGTTCTATGAGAGCAGACGGATGGAATAACCTTCCTCTTATAAGAATGACAAACATCAATCTTCTTCCCGGAGATATATCCTTTGAAGAACTCCTGGCAGATACGGAAGACGGTCTTCTTCTGTGTGATAACAGGAGCTGGAGCATAGATGACAAAAGATTGAATTTCCAGTTTGGAACGGAAATAGGATGGGAGATTAAAGGCGGCAAAATTGTCGGTATAGTGAAGAATCCTACCTATATGGGAATTACTCCCGAGTTCTGGAATTCCTGTGATGCTATCTCTGATAAAAATTCCTGGCAAGTATGGGGAACTCCTAACTGCGGTAAGGGACAGCCGGGACAGGTTGCCAGAGTAGGTCATGGTGTTTCTTATGCCAGATTTAGAAATGTAAAGGTAGGTGTCGGTTATGCTGGGTAAAGAAAGAGCGGAAAAAATACTTAAAGAAGCAATCGGCTATTCCTCATGCGATGACGTAGAGGTTTTTATTACAGGCGGAAAACACTGGCTTACAAGATTTGCCAATAATTATATTCATCAGAATGTTGTTCAGAAAGATTACAGTATTACAGCAAAGGTTTTAAAGGGTAAGAAAGTAGGAATTGCATCATGTAATGTTTTTCACGGTGAATATCTCAAAGATGTCATATTAAAAGCAGAAGAGGTTCTCCACAATCAACTCGATGACCCGAATGCAGTTCCTCTGTTTTCCGGCAGAGAATATACGGAAATTAAAGACGGCTATGATGAAAAAACCATTAATTTTACTCCTGAAGAAAGTGCCGGAGAAGTGGAGAAGGTAGTAAATAAATGTAAAAAAGAGGAGCTTACTGCGGCAGGAACTCTTTCTTTCGGAGATAATGTGGTGACTCTTATGAATTCCAGAGGCACTTTTACCTATCATTCCTGGACCGATGTTTCTTTCACCCTTACTGCCATAAATGCAGAAGGTGGCACGGGATGGTCCGATCATTACGGAACATCCATTGATGAAATAGATGTGAATGTTCTTGCCGGTATAGCTATAGAAAAATCCCTTTTAAATAAAAAACCTGTAGAATTACCTCCAGGTGAATATCCTGTAATTCTGGAAGAAAGAGCTGCAGGAAACTTGCTTATGTTTCTTAATTCCCTTGGGTTCGGAGCCCTGTCCTATCAGGAAGGGCGAAGTTTTATGGCAGGTAAATTAGGTATGAAACTTATGGGAGATAATATTACTATTATCGATGATTTCTCCAGAAAAGAAGTCTCCGGATTGCCTTTTGATTTCGAAGGTGTACCGAGACAGAAGATAACCCTTGTAGAAAAAGGTGTGGCGAAAAATATCGTTTATGATATGAAAACAGCCGCTAAAGACGGGAAAGAATCTACAGGTCATGCTCTCCCTCCTCCCGGTACAAGAGGCCCTCTACCTCTTAATCTTGTACTGATGCCGGGAGAAAGAAGCAAGGAAGAAATAATCAAAAATACGGACAGGGCAATTTTGATTACAAGATTCTGGTATGATAATGTAGTTGATCCGAAGAAAACCATTGTTACCGGTCTTACAAGGGATGGCGTATTCCTTGTTGAAAACGGACAGCTAACAAAAGCAGTTAATAATATGCGTTACAATA
>JBEHWP010000798.1:0-3201 GCA_040217665.1 Vulcanimicrobiota bacterium | reverse complement strand
TTCTTCTTTTTCATCTATCGGAATTGACTTTATATCATGTGTGGAAAGTAACTCCATTACATGTTTTATAGGGGGATTCTTTGTATCATATTTTTCCCGGGAATAAAGAGCTATCACTTCTTTAAAAGGTAATTTTTTAGTTTCTGTATTTTTATCGAGAATATGCTCAATTTATAACATTTTATCTTTAATATTTTTTTTCTCTGTTCCTCTTTCCTCTCCTGTTTCTTTTATTACAGGACCGGGCAGATTTTTTGTCTTACTTTTTGACAGAAGTTCCATTATTTCTTTTTTCTGCAATAACAATTTATTTTTAATTCTCTTTTTCTGTCTCTTTTTCTGTGGAATAACAGGGAGTGCTATTGTATCTTCTTTGTTTAATGAAGAATCTTCCTGTGATTTTTTGTCTGTAATTTCTTCAAATTTATTCAGAACTGATCTTGCCGTTACTTTTACCAGAGAATCTTCATCTTCTAAAAGTTTTTTCAGGTGAATTATTGCTCTCGTATCTTCAATATTGCCAAGAGCTTTGGCAGATGCCCATCTTACATAGGCAGACTGATCGTTTAATAAATCTATCAGGTACGGTATAGTTGTTCTGTCTTTGATTTTTCCAAAGGCTTCAGCTATAGCCCATCTGACATAAATATTTTCATCATTAATGATTTGTATCAGGTGAGGTACAGCAGTTTTGCTTCCTATGTTGCCGAGAGCGTCTGCAGAAAGTTTTCTTACATAGATACTTTTATCATTCAGAGCTTTAATAAGATGAGGGACAGCTTTATCGTTTTTTATTATTCCAAGCGCTTCTGCAGCAAACTTTCTTATATGTGTATTATCACTGTTCAGAGCTTCTAACAGAGGATTAATATCAGTTCCTTCAGGAAGGGTCGATAGTTTATTGAGTGATGATTTTACACTTTCCGTATCATTGTATCTGGTGTGTTCTATTAAGTATCTCAGAGATTGTTCATTCATAAAGAAAACCTCTAAAAACAGAATACAGGAGATAGGAGAATTCTGTAAAACTCTTTAATTCTGCCTCCTGTATTCTGACTTCTGTTATATATTGGCTTCCAGTTTTTTTATTGCATTATCCATTTCTTTTTTCATTGTGAACTGGAAGATACCGGCCTTTTTTCTCTGTTCCCTTATAGGTTCTATTGCTTTCGGATCTCCAAGTATTACCAGGGCTTTAACTACTTTTAATTTTACTGCATTATTCTTATCTCTCAGCCCTTTACTCATAAGAGTGTCTACTGCCCGTAAATCTCCTATCGTACCAAGAGATTCCACTGCATATTCTCTGACAAAATCCTTCGGATCATTTAATAATCTCTTTATTTCTTCAACAGCACTTTCATCTCTGAGTTTACCGAGTGCAGCAGCAGCTCTCCATCTTACATGAGGGTCAGCATCTTTAAGAGCTTTAATAAGAGGTTTTACTGCAGCTCTATTACCGGATTTACCCAGCTCTTCTGCTGCGTCCTGCCGTTTTTTCTTATCTGCATCTCTGAGCTGTTTTATAAGATCTTTTATAAGTTTTACATCATCTATAAGTTCAGGTGGCGGTGTATATAAAGGTCTTTTGAAAGTCGGCTTCAGTAATTCTTCTCTGGAAATTTCGTAATCATCACTTCCCTCGTGAACTATATCATCTGAAGGTGTCGATATTTCATCAGCTTCTTCATCAAGTAATGCTGCAGCAATATCAGATTTCATTTCCCTTTCAGGCGGTATGTCACTATATCCTTCATCAAGTTTTTCTGTAGTTGCACTCTCCAGAGGAGGATAAGAGTCCTGTCGTTCCTGTCCCTGATATGTTTCTTCTTTACCCCATTGTCCTGTCATTTCATAGCCGGACTGACTATCTCCTGTAAAACCTGTTTCTGTCGCAGTTTGTTCTGCTGGTTCCGGTATATATTCCTGACTCTGCACTGTATCACCATAAGGCTCTGGCTTTTCAAAATCTTCTTTTCTTTCTTCAAACCTTTCTTCGAACTTTTCTTCATAAGAAGAAGGTAATTGCTCTGTAATTTTTGAAACGACTTCTTCTTCCTGTGTCTGAAACTGGACCGGCGGCTCCGGTTCTTCATAAATCTGTTCAGTAACCTTTGTTGGAGGTGGACCGAATAATTCGTCTTCCAGAGAAGGCAGTGCTGAAGGCGGTGCACTGCTTCCTCCTTCCTGGAGATTTTTTATTGCTGTCTGGGCATACATACTTACAAAAAAGTCGGGATCATTTAATGCTTCCTTGAGATAGGGAAGACCTCTTTGATCACCGAGTTTCCCTATTGCCACTGCACTGCTCGCTCTTACAGAGGAATCTTCATCTTTGAGTGCTTCTATAAGACCGTCTACGGCACGTTTATCTCCGAAATTCCCCAGTGTTTCTACTACTGTTTTTCTTATACTTGAGCTTTCGTCTTTTAATAGAGCGAGTAAAGACGGAACTACTGCAGGAGTTCTCAATTTCTCAAGAGCCATAATGGCATTACCTCTTACAGAAGCTTCTACATCATAAAGAGCTTTTATAAGTGCATCGGTAGATCTTGGATCTCCTATTATTCCCAGTGTCTCAGCAGCTTTTCTTCTTACTTCCGGATCTTCATCCTGAAGTACTGTTACAAGCGGTTCCACTGCTCTTTTATCCCTTATTTTACCAAGAGCCTCTTCTATAAGTATTTTTAACGGTATTTCTTTTTCACAGAATAATGCCTCTACAAGGGAGTCTACTGCTCTTGCATCGGCCAGTTCTCCCAGTGAAACTATTGCAGTTTTTCTTACTGATTGATCATCATCCTGAAGAGCACCCATAAGAATGTTAAATATTTTTTCAATATCGTCAAAATCTTCTTCCCTTATTTCTTCGTCTCCCCCGGCATACTGCTCTTCCTGATGTGCTTCTACCTCTTCTTCATAGGGTTTACCGTAAAGGTCATCTTCCAGTGAAGGAGGCGCTTTTGTGGCACCTGCTGTATGTTTATCGGAAGGCAATGACCCTGACGGTGTTTTCTCTTCCGTTGTGTCTGATTTATCTTTTAGTCTTTTCAGTGCTGCCTGAAAAGCATTACTTCTGAGTATACTTTTTGTCTTTTTTACCTGTGTTTCTTCCGGCGTTGCAGGAGATGTTTCCGGTGTTTTACTTCTTTTTTCACGCATTTTCATTAATGCCTGTCTTGCTATTTCAGCAGAAGTAAG
>JBEHWP010000797.1:0-3203 GCA_040217665.1 Vulcanimicrobiota bacterium | reverse complement strand
CTCTTTATTATCCTGCATAGAACTTTCTTTATGGAGTGAACAGCCGGAAGGTAAAGAAATAATTGCGTTTTCCTTCTGCAAATATCCTGTTTATGCCCTTCCCATATTTATAGATTTTTATTTTAAAACTTCATCTATACCTTCAAATTCCAATGGAGAGGTTGAAAAGATAATTTATTCCATAAGAAAATTAATTTCTTCAAAAAAATATAAAGATATTTTTTTACATGTTCCGCAGGAAATAATAAGAAACCATGCAGAAGAAGAATGGCTTATTTACAGACCAGGCAGGGGCAATAGATGGACAGGTATTACCAGTTTTATTTTATCCAGAGAAGAAGAAATAATAAAATCATTGAAAAATTTAATGAATTTATAAAATAAATTTACCTGTAAGAAGGAAAGGGATAATAAGTGGAGAATTTCATTGTTTAGCTATTTTTCGAGAAAAATCAGGTGTTTAAATTTATGTATTTAAGAGATATTATTGAAAAGTATTATGATGCGTCACTGAAAAGTAATCATAAAATACATAGAGGTCTATGTAATAAAGTTATGAAAGAATATCCGGATCTTATTGATTTACTTGAAGAAACTGCCATAGAAATAGTCAGTAACAATGAATCGGAGATCCTTGATATTATAGAAGGTTGTGAAGATGTATTCGAACTGGAAGAAGAGATAAATGATTTTCTGGTATCAGAAATAGTAGCCTCTTATTTTACAGGTTTTATATGGCATTATGTGGTTCAGAATAAGGAACAGATAGATGAAATGATTAAAAACGGAGCTTTTGATAATGAAGAGGTCTTAACAGAAGATGATTTTATAAAATATAATGTAGAAGTAGAGAGAATATTATTTGACGAAGATACTGATTTCAGTGAAAGAATTAAAGAACTTTCCGGAAAATACGGAATAGAATTTGAAGATGAACTGGACAGTGAAGGAGCAAAGTTAACCAGAAGTGAGATCATTTTGAGTTATGCCATATCAGGAGAAGATTTCCCGGATTATATTGAGAATTTCCTGAAAAGAAAAAAACTTGATGATATTCCGAAGCATAAAATAATAACTATGGCAAGGATGAATTTGATACCTTAATTTCAATACAAATGTACAGGAAGTTTTATTTTTGTTAAATGGTTACTATATTTTTGCAGAATCTTTTTAAAAATCGTTACACAGTAGTGGTAATAGTGCTTTGTTTGAAAAGTGCAAAAGTATAGATTGTTATACAGTTTAATGTTGAGAGTTTATTGTTGCTTTTACTCTAAAACTTAAACACTAAACAATCCGCCTGAAAGGCGTTAAGAATTATAATTGTATGAAGAATGTTTGCAAAAGCTAGTAGGAGGAGAATGTATGCCGGTAGTTTGTCCTAAATGTGGTACGAAAAATAAGCCAGATAGTGGAAAATGTTCTAAGTGTGGCATATCTTTGGTTAAAACTGTAAAAGCCGGTAGTCTTAAAGCTGGCACTGTAATAGGTAAAAGATATGTTGTAACGGGAACCCTCCGATCTGATGAACTGGAAGCTCTTTATAAAGGCAAAGATAATCAAATGAAGGATCAATGTATGATTCATGAAATAATCGTACCTGAGACTTCTGCTGAAAAGCTCAGAGATGCTGCTATGAAATTTAAAAAAGAAGCCAGTTTACTGGCATCTATAGATCACCCCAATCTTCTTAAAGTCAGAGAGTTTTTTGCCGGTAAAGGCCGATGCTATCTTGTAACAGATTATTTTGAAGGTGAGAGCCTGCTGTCACTTCTGAATAAAGAAGGTAAGGGTTTCCCTGAATTGAAAGTAATGGGGTGGGCTGCACAGATACTGGGTGCTCTCGGTGATCTTCACAGACATGAACCTGAAGTGTTATATATAGATCTGGAACCTGACAATATACTGGTAAGTGAAGCTGATGAGCAGATATTACTGTTAAATGCAGGGCTGAAAAGAAAAGTTCTGGGACAGGAGAAAGGTAAAGTAACTGCTATTACGTCGAGTTACCTTCCTCCCGAGTATTATAAAGGTTATGTTGCGGCTACTACAGATTTATACGCTCTCGCTGCTACCATGCATCATCTTCTTACAGGAAAAAAGCCGACACCTTTTAAATTTGCTTCTATAAGAGAAGAAAGATCGGAAGTATCAGTAGCTATTGACACTATTATAATGACAGCTCTGGATAAGAAACATACAAACAGATATCAGAATGCTCTGGATATGCTTCAGGCTTTTGCTGAAATAATTCATACTCCCAAAAATATGGTTTTAATACCGGCCGGATCTTTCTGGATGGGCAGCAATACAGGTGAAGAAAATGAAAAGCCTGTTCATAAAGTTAATCTTAACAGTTATTATATTGATAAATATCCTGTTACAAATGCAGAATTTGACAGATTTATCCAGGAATCAGGTTATAAAGGCAAAGGGGAATGGAAAAAATATTTTACCAGAGCTACCAAAAATCATCCTGTTGTGTCAGTTAACTGGTTTGAAGCAGCTGCCTATGCAGAATGGGCAGGTAAAAGACTCCCCAGTGAAGCAGAATGGGAGAAGGCGGCAAGAGGTAATGATATGAGAAAATATCCATGGGGAAATAAATGGGAAAAAAATAAATGTAATACTCCCGATCTTAATGATCCTGAAATAATGAAAAAACGTGTTGATATATATGATGGTAAAGGTACTACTCCTGTCGGTTCTTTCTCTGATGGAGCCAGTCCCTACGGTGTCATGGATATGGCCGGACAGGTATGGGAATGGTGTGCAGATTGGTACGATGAAAATTATTACAGTAAGGTAGGAAAGACCTGTGATAATCCCAGAGGCCCCGAACTGGGCGAATACAGAGCTTTAAGAGGAGGTGCCTGGGGTAATCTTATGGGAGCATGCAGATGCACATGTCGTTCTTACAGCCAGAAACCTGACTATATTAATTTTAATGTAGGTTTTAGATGTGTTAAAGATACGGAAAGTTATGCGACGTAATGCGTAATGCGTAATGCGTAATGCGTAATGGTGAACAACTATTATTGCGTCACGCTTCACGCGTCACGTGTCACGCTTCACGCGTCACGTATATGTTAAAAACAATATTATTCCTCGTATTTTTTCTTTTTCTTATTATTTTAAATGTTTCCTGTAATAACTCTGAGAAAAAATCTGTTCTTATCCTCTCTCTGAGGGCCGATCCTGTT
>JBEHWP010000796.1:0-3206 GCA_040217665.1 Vulcanimicrobiota bacterium | reverse complement strand
AAGCAGTTTTTGTTCCGCCCGGCGAACAGGTTTCTGTTCAGTCTCCTCTGATAATGCCGCAATAGTCGGGTGATGAAGCAATTGAGAAGCTGTAATATTTATTCCCTCACTGTTTGCCCTGGCAACTACCTGAATACTCATAATAGAATCTCCGCCGAGATGGAAGAAATTATCATATATACCCACACGGTCGCATTTAAGAACTTTTTTCCATATTCCCGCAAGGATTTCTTCCCTGTCATTCCTCGGAGCAACATAGGTCTCATGAGAAGCAAGGTCACTCTCCTGAGGTTCGGGAAGAGATTTTCTGTCTACCTTTCCATGAGCTGTAACAGGAATTTTGTCGATTTTTATAAAACATGACGGAATCATGTAATCGGGCAGGAACTGTGAAAGTTCTTTCTGTAATTCAGAGGATTTCAGTTTTATGTCACTTATGTAATATCCACAGAGGTATTTATTCCCCTGTTTATCACTCCTGTCTATTACTGCTGAATCTCTTACGGGGTCTACCTTTTTAAGAGCTTCTTCTATCTCTCCGAGTTCAATACGGAAACCCCTTATCTTTACCTGACCGTCAATTCTTCCCAGGAATTCAATATTCCCGTCAGGAAGCCAACGGGCAAGATCTCCTGTCCGATACATCCTCTGTCCCGGCTCAATGGGATTTTCTACAAATTTCTCTTTCGTAAGGTCCGGCCTGTTCAGATATCCCCTTGCAATACCGGGGCCCGATATACACAGTTCTCCCGGCACACAGAGAGGAGCCATCCTGTTGTGCTTATCCAGAATATAAACTATCGTATTATAGACAGGTTTTCCTATGGGGATATTTTCATAATATTTATCTATTACAAAACTCGTGGTGCAAACCGTATATTCCGTAGGGCCGTAATTATTCACAACAGCATAACTCTTTTTCTTAAAGGAACGCAGTTTATCTCCACCCGTATCGAGCCATCTCAGGCTCTTATTTTCAAACATCTCTATAAACTGTTCCGTAAACTGGGTGGGGAGAAAACTTACCGTTATATTATTCTCTTCATAATAAGTGTTTAACTCTGAAGGAGAAAGCCTTATGTCTTCACCTATTACATAGAGTGAAGCACCTGATATGAGGCACGGGAATATTTCCCATACAGATGCATCAAATCCGAAAGACGCATATTTTGTCATACTGTCTTTCTCGCTTAACTGACGGGTATGTTTATACCAGAAACACATATTTACAAGAGAACGGTGTTCTATCATTACACCTTTAGGCTGGCCGGTAGACCCCGATGTATAGATAATATAAGCGAGATCTTTTGATGTGTTTATATGGTCGGGATTTTCAACGTCTCCCGTATAAAGTGAAGAATCTGTTATATCCAGAACTTTAACGGAAGGATTTATTTTCTCTGCAAGATGAGGTTCCGTTATTAACATAAGAGAACTGCTGTCTGATATAATATAATTTATTCTCTCTATCGGATATTCAGGATCTATCGGTACATAGCATCCTCCTGATTTCACTGCTGCAAGAACGCTTACAATCATATGGCACGAACGATCCAGAAGTATGGCCACCCTGGTGTCACGTGTTACTCCTTCCTGTCTCAGCACATGAGCCAGTTGGTTAGCTCTCTCATTCAATTCCCTGTAAGAAAGTTTTGTATCTTTATAGACTACAGCAATTTTGTCTGAATTTAATTCAACTGTTTTCTCTATCAATTCCTGAATTATTACTTCCTTCGGAACTTCGAAGTAAGTATCATTGAAGGTTTTTAACATGAGAGCTTTTTCTTTCTCTGAAACTATATCCATATCTCTGAGGAGGCTCTCTGAATTCTGAGTTATCCATTTCAGTGCAGATACCACATGACCTGTCATCAGTTCTATGACATGTTCAGTAAAACAGTCTCCGTCATAGGAAAATTTTATAGAAAGTTCTTTCCCCGGCACAATGATTAAATTCAGAGGATAATTGGTTTTTTCGTAGGATTTCAGACCTCTCATCTCTATAGCTTTACTATGGCCGCTGCCTTCATCAAAGGGATAATTTTCAAAAGCAAAAAGACTGTAAAAAAGTGTTTCTCCCGGAGCCATACCGCTTAAGGACTGTATTTTATTCAGAGATATATGGCTGAATTTATTGCTTTCCTGTATGGTATTCTGAATATTTTTAAGATTATAAATTACCGATTCGTGAGGGGTCAGGTTCACTCTCATAGGAATGGTATTTATAAAGAGTCCTATCATTTTTTCAATGCCTGAAAGTTCAGGCGGTCTTCCTGAGACAGTGATGCCGTAGAGTATATCATCGAGTCCGCTGTAACAGGACAGCACTGAAGACCAGGCCAGGTGGAGAACGGCATTAAGGGTTACCTGCATGGAACGGGCAAAAATCTGGCATTCGGAAAAGAAATCTTCAGAAATATTATGGATATGTTCTTTGAGATTTTCAATAGATTTATGTATATCAAGACGGGAATTATTTACTGTAAGAGGTGTGGCTGCAGAAAAATCTGAAAGACAATTTTTCCAGTAATCAGCCGTTTTCTCTCTGTCCTGTTCTGTCATCCATTTTATATAGGCTTCAAAAGGTTTTACAGGTTTCATAGAGAAAATTTCTTTATTTACAATACATTCATATCGTCTGTGAACTTCCTGTAATATTAAAGGCATTGACCATCCGTCAATAATGATATGGTGAGTAGTCCATATAAACCTGTATTCAGTTTTTCCCAGTATAAAGAGGTAAAGACAGCCCGGAGGGGGTTTATTCAGAGTAAATCCGTCATTTCGCAATTTTTCCCTTATCTTTTCTATTTCTTCTTCCTGTTTTTCTCTGTCTATTTCACTGAGATCCACTGTGTACCAGGGGAGTGAGGCCTGTCTGTAAACCACCTGAAAAGGTTTATCTCCTTCCCAGTAAAAACCTGTTCTAAAAACAGGATGACATGAAAATATACCATTCCAGGCTTCTTTAAGAGCATTTACATCGACTTCTTCTTCATAACTCCAGGAAGTCTGCACACAGTAATGATCGGAATCTGGATCGGACAGAGCATGAAACATGAGGCCTTCCTGAAGAGGTGAAAGGCCGTAAATGGCTTCGATTGAAGAAGAATCGCTTATACCGTCAAGGAAAGATTGAGATATATCGGCAAGAGGAAAATCAGAGGGAGTAAAATGTTTTCTCCCAGGTTCAATACAGTGATTGA
>JBEHWP010000795.1:0-3210 GCA_040217665.1 Vulcanimicrobiota bacterium | reverse complement strand
TTGCCGGAGTTGTTTTTCTTACAGTCCTAAATATGAAAATCAAACACGGGGGATTCTGGTGCTGTTTCTGCTTTCTTTCCATCTTTTGTATAGCTCCTGGCTGTTTCGGATTCCTGCTTTAAAAGTTCCTGTTTTGCTTTCATTTCCATCTGCGTTGCTTCGGCAGCTACAGTTCGATCCTGAGCTGAAGGTTCTGCAGGTGCAAGGGCTGCCCTTCTTATTACCTGCGCTTTTGTTATAGTAGCCCTCGGATTATTCGGAATCTCTGACGTATCAATACTTACTTCACCTGAGGTAGCATATTTTTTACCATCAGGGCCGGTAGTGTATTGAAAGGTAGCTCCACCCCTTGCATAGGGGCCTGCTGCTGACAGGTGCATCTGTTCATGGAGTCTTACTTCTCTATCTATTTTTTTTAACTCTTCTATTTTCTGCCGTGTTTTTTCATCATATTTATCAGTAAAAGCAATACCTCTCACGTTATCTTTTTTCTGTAAAGAATCGTTTCTGGATGCAGATTCTGAATTATCTCTTATATTAAATCTGCCATAACTCATATATTCACTTCTGTCAGAAGATATAGCTGCAATAAACACGGGAACATCACCTTCAATATTATTATAAACCAGTCTATGAGCTATAACAAGATTTAATTAAAAATTAGTTCTCATGGACGGATCTGTGGTGAGTATAAATAATATCAATAAAAAATCACTTCCATAGTACAGTCATTGCAATTGAATTGTAAAAGATATTTTTTTCCTTTTTCATCTACAAGATAAAGAGGAGCAGTTTTTTTACAACCTCTCCCGGGACAGATACCGGCAGAATATTTCAAACAGTGTTTTGTTTTCATAACCGTATGTCCTTTCATTTCCATTCCAGTCTCTGCTGCAGGTTCTATTACTTTAGCTCCATGTCTGGCATAAAATCTTTCTGACAGAATGTTCATCACATTTCCGCGGAATGTAACAGTTTCGTCAGGAAAGGGATAATTATTTTTCTCTATATAAGATAATTTTCTCGAAAAAGCGTCTTCCCTCTTCTTTCTCAACATCTCCACAAGTTTTCTCCTGAGATTGTTGATTTCTTTTACGGTTATAAAATATATATCTTTCAAATTTATCTCAATATGTTCTGCTAAAAATTCTGTCTCTCCAAGGCTTGAGAGCTGTTTTTTCAGGTTAAAGAGAGCCTTTTCTCTGTTTCTGGCTATCTCAATATTAATTTCCGCAGAAAGGGAAGCTTTTATATTATCTTCATCTACAGCAGTAAGCAGAATTTTTCCATTTTCCTCAGATACAGTCAGTTTAATCGAAATCTTTCTCTCAATTTTTGCATGTTTAAGATGTTTCAGAAAATCTATATCAAGGTTTCTATATATAAGAGTATCTTTTTTGATAAAACTCATATCATCAGGAAAAATCCTGTTATTCTCCACTTTTTTTACCGATGTTCCTCTGAGTATGCGGAAATCATCAAAAAAACATATACCGTCACCGGTTTTCAGAGAGTGACTTTTTAAATAAAAAGAAATTTTATCACATTTAAAAACCGTTCCGCACTCTTTACCGGTAGATTTTGGAGTATCGAATGACGTAATATCTTTACGCCTCCCCATGAGAAAATAATCCGTATATCCTCTGTTAAACGTCTTCTCCGGGTCAGGAGTAAAATCTATTGAAATATTGCCGGCCGAAGTTTTTTTATATCCTGCCCTGTCAATCTTCTGTCTGTAAAAAGATACAATATTTTTCACATAATTAATATCTTTAAGTCTTCCTTCTATCTTGAAGGAATTTATGCCTGAGTCGACAAGATCTTTTATATAATCAGATAGATTAAGATCTTTTAGAGAGAGGAGATGCTTATTTTTCAGAATAACATGACCGGACTCATCTACAAGTGAATAAATTTTTCTGCATGGCTGGGCACAATCGCCTCTGTTACCGCTTCTTCCGCCGATTGCATAGCTGAGATAACATTGACCGCTGTAACATACACAGAGCGCTCCATGGACAAAAAATTCCAGTTCTATTTCCGTTTTTTCTCTGATATGTTTTATCTCTTCCAGGGATAATTCCCTTGCAAGAATTACCCTGTTAAATCCGACCTGTTCAAGAAATTTTATTTTTTCCACACTGTTATTATGACATTGAGTGCTTGCAAATAAAGGAACAGGAGGAAGGTCCATCTCTAAAAAGCCCATATCCTGAATAATAAATGCATCGACACCAGTTTCATAAAGTTTCTCCAGAAGTTCTTTTGCCTGAATAATCTCCTTATCTGTAAGTATTGTGTTAAGAGTAACATAAACACGGGCAAAATACATGTGGGCAAAGGAAACAAGGGTTTTTATATCTTCAATGGAATTTCCGGCAGAGCTTCTGGCGCCAAAACTGTCTGCACCGATATAAACGGCATCTGCGCCGCATTTTATAGCTGCCATACCGCAATCAAGATCTTTAGCAGGTGAGAGAAGTTCTATTTTTTTCATAATCTTCATTATAACAGATTCCTCAGGATAATACCATTGATAGCATTTTTTACAACACATAAATTCATTTTATTTTTTCTAAGAAGGATTTTTAAAATTCCCTATAGAATATAGGTTGTTAATAGCTTTCAGCGCAAAAGCAATTTATTATTCACAAATAAAAAGTCCGCCTCCCGAAGCAAGCGTCGCACAAAAGACATGCTCGGAGCGGACTCGTTGAATAAACATATACTAGTATTAAACTTGTTATATTATACCATAAAATGTAAATTAATAATTAAAATTTACATCATATTTATTATCGACTGAAAGAAAAGAAACTTTAATAAAAAATGTAAGTTTTTATTTCCGCCATGTATCATACATTTTACAGCCGGAGGCTTTAAATTATGAATATTATAGGAATAATATTTCACTGGTCAGAAGGAACATACGATCAGATTTTCAATAATTATCATTATAATATTACCTATGATAGTAATACAAAAAAAGCGGGCGTAATCAAAACATGTTGCAGTGATTTTGAGCCAAAGGATCATACATGGCACAGGAATAACGGTAGAATAGGCATATCACTCTGCTGTGCATCGGGTTTAAGCCGTGAAAATCCCGGAGATTTTCCGCCGGAAAAAGCTCAAATTGAAACAGCCTGCGCTCTTGCAGGCAGGCTGGCTCATATTTACAGCATAAAAAAAGATGAAATAAATACTCAT
>JBEHWP010000794.1:0-3211 GCA_040217665.1 Vulcanimicrobiota bacterium | reverse complement strand
TCCAGATGACCTGTTATACTTATCTTTCCCTGCTGATCCGGCCTGGTAACTATTATGGATTCTCCGTCAAGTGATATGCCCACACCGTTTTTAATTTCCAGTCCTATAGGAATGAGTTGATAATTATCTCCCGGAGGAATTTGAGGATTAAGTCTGCCTGTATAGGCTCCGACTATAAGATTTGGCCCTCCCCTGTCTCCTGAGAGGATTACCTGATCTTTTTGACTATCAGGTGTGGAATCGGCTTTTACCTTTTTCTGACGAGGCTGTTCTGTGGCTTTAAAGCCAACATTGTTTATTTGCATAGGTTCCCCCCCTTTTATAATGTGTTTTATAACTTGTTATAATTCAAATGATCGTGACGGGTAACGGGTAACGCGTGACGGGTTTAATCCCTTCTTATAATGCTTACACATTACAAAGTCATTATTTATGGATTGTTATAAAACTGATTGTAATTTACTTTATCTTTAATTATAAAAAAATTTTTCAAAAAAGTAATAGTATTTTGTTAACAATTTGTTAAATTATTTAGATAAATTTTCATCGTTCTGATCCGACAGATATAATAAAGGCTCCGATGGCAGTTATATCAAGCATGACCGCATATAACCCCTGGATTCTTATAGAGCCGGAATCCTCACCTGAGTCAATATGATAATCTACGAGAAGTTTCAGAAAAGCTTCGTATAAATCTGTTTTTCCCGTAACTGCTGAAATAAGTCCTGTAAACATATCGTCAAGAGTAATTATAGCTGTCAGTTCTTTTGCTTCTTTTCTCCCTTCATCCAGCCATTTATCTATACAGTCAAAATCTCCTTCTTTAAGAAGACCGGCTTTAACGGCAGATTTACCTGCAATGGAAGCAAATACTTTATCTTTCACACTTACATAACCGTTCCAGGAAACATTGAGTTTCTCCAGAATTTTTTCTGCATCCGTCTTTTCTTTCTTTTTCCCTGATAGACGGTAAAGTTCAAAAAATACCTGTGAAGCCAGTGCAAGAGATAGCCCTGAAAGTTTATCCATATTATTTTTTATGAAATAAACGGCTTTTTCCAACTGGGGCTTATAATTTCCCGCTTTATTCGTATGGCCTTCTCTGATAAAAGCAAGGATTCCGAAACATGTTGAAACCAGTCTTTTTGAAATTTCTTCATCCTTGCTCCATGAGCCTTCTGCAGTCTGATTTCTTGCCAGATATTTTAATGTGAGATTGAGCCTTTCACCGGGAAAAATACCGCTTTTTTGAGTCCTCTCAAAGGAAATATCTTCTTCCAGCTCAAGAGGTTCTGAAAAAAATTCGTCAGACAGCATTTCACTGCATGGTTCATTAAAAGAAATCTCTTCAAGACAGAAATCTTCCGGTATATCTTCCTCAAAGCAGAGAGCTTCCCTTATATCTTCCTCTCCTTTTTCAAAGGCAATATCTGTATCAAGTTCGAAAGAGTCTTTTGTTTGTATGTCTCCTCTGTCATATTTTACAGAAGTGTCTGAAAAACTCTGTTTCTTCATTAAGCCCTTCGGAGGAGGCGGTGCCGGCACGGTTGAAGGAGCAGGCGAGTGAGGTACGTCAGGTGCCATACATTCAGGTTCACACTCTTCACATAACATATCTAATGAGAAAGACGACAGATCGGCATCAATATCATCTTCCAGACATAATTCAAAAGAAGCACGGCATAAATCATCGCTATCAGGTATGGACGCCATAGACTGGAATGAAGGGTAAGGCATCTGCACCGGAACAGGCGTGACAGAAGATTCATATCCTTCTGGCACTATAAGGGGAACATCCATTCTTATTATCTCTTTCTTTTCTTTTTCTCTGTCATCTTTTTCCACTGCCACCAGTGACGTATAGGGGCTCATAAGGTGATATTTCATAGAAAGTCCCAGAACTTCATCCCTTATAGAATGGGTTTCCTGAGGATATTCTCTGAGTCTTCCCAGGAGATGGTCAATTCGCTTCCTGGCCCATATGGTTTCAATGGCACGATTTTTATCATGTTTTTCCGGCAACTCTAAAGAAAACTCCTGAGAAAATTCTCCCTGACCTGTCCTTCCTTTGAGAATAGCTTTTGCAGAACCGGAAGAATGGAAACGGCCCAGAAGACATAGTATCTGCCCGAAATATACATCAGGTACAGGAAGAGGATAAACATCTGTTACGGAAACATTTTCCCATTCAAGGGAAATATCACCCAGTACAGGGAAGGCAGCCTGATTGGCAAATTTTTGAATGGCTTCTTCTATATCTTCATTCTCTAAAAGATACTGTACTGTTCCTCTCCCTATTTCTGCCATTTTATCCAGTAAATATCTGTTTACGGAAGAACCTATGCCGAAGGTAAAAATCCTTGCTTTACCCAGGATTTTTTCCACTTCTTTTATTACCTGATCTTCATTCCCGACGGCACCGTCTGTAAGGAAGATTATCTGCCGTAAATACTCTTTATTTGCCGGCATACGGAGAGCGCAGTCCATGGCAAGCAGTATTTCAGTACATCCCCTTGCATCTGTGGCATTTACAAAATCATCTGCTTTTCGGAGATTTTCATCATTAAATGCCAGAGATCTGTCAGAGAGAACTTCAAGCTGATCATCAAAATTAATAATGGCAAACATATCTCCTTCTCTCAGGGTGCGAAGGCAGGCTTTAAGAGCTTTTTTCGCCTGTTCCATAGGAGTGCCTTCCATGGAACCGGATCTGTCCAGAATAAATATTATTTCTCTTTTTAACATTTCCTCCGGGCCATAGTCTATTTTAGGCGTTATATGGAACATAAAGGTTCCTGCTTTATTTTCTTCTCTGTACAAGGTAAAAGTCTGTTCGACTTTTTCTCCGTCAGATGAATATTTCAGCACAAAATCTTTATTCGGGATTTCCCCTTCTTTAGCAAGCTGTATTTCTCTTTTATGTTCACCTTTTTCCTGTATATAAAGCAGATGAGTCGGAGAAGAAATTTCTCCTATGGGGAAACCTGCATCTAAATCTATAAAAATATTTATTTCTCTGGTTCTGTCAGGTGATTGAAAAGACGGGGATATTCTTTCGCTGTCTGTCAAACTCTGAGGGTTATATCTCGGAGTTACTGTCATGGGGAAGACAAATTTATATTCTCCGTCTTCATAGGCAATTGTTTCATAATACTCAAGTGTTACGAATATTTCCTGGCCAGGTTCAATATTTACAACAGACATGGTGAAC
>JBEHWP010000793.1:0-3212 GCA_040217665.1 Vulcanimicrobiota bacterium | reverse complement strand
TGTTCACTATTTATTTTTTTACCAAAGATCCATACTTCTCCCTGAGAAGAATCTCTATCACCTTCCGGCCCTTTATGATAATCTTTATATGTAAGAATATTAAGCTCTTTTATAGCCGCTTTTTTTGAAAAAGTTACTTTTGTTTTATCCATTCTGCTAACGAAGATTATGTTTTTACTTACTATTGCCATATTTATATCAACTATAACTTTGTTTATTTCATCTATAGAAGTCATTCAGGTAACCTTTCAAAATTTTATAGCTTCTCTATATTATTATATCAAAAGATAATAATAAATACAATATTTATCAATTGATTAAAATTGAGTTGATTGTATTTTTCATGACAGGTAGATTCATCTGTAATAAATAAATAATACAGATATTACCTTTGAAATTTATAAAAACCTGATTGATTTACTATCAATCAAATGGCTGGAGATAACTATGGATATAGCCGGACAGGCATGTCTTCTTGGGAATAAGACAGGTCTGAAGGGCGGAGATGCAATAATATTACATGTGGCACACTACTATAATCTTTCTCTTTATTCTTAAAGTTTTTTATGTTATTATATTTTTAAAGGGATTAAATTGAAGTAGGTGATAAAAGTGGGAGAAATTATACTCAGGATACCTGAAGATATAAAAATAGAATATGATATAAAAGATAGTAATGACATCGGAGAATCTGTAGAAAAAATCAGGAAATACCTGAAATTTAAAAATGCATTTGACAGATTAAAATCTTCCATTGAAAGTGACTTAACCAGAAAAGATATAAAAGAGATGGTATATGAATAAGTTTTTTCTTGACAGCAATATTATAGTAGAAAACAAGAAAAGTGAAAAAGCTCGAAAGGAAAGATTAAGAAATCTTTTATTAAACGGGCCTATTGTAAACAAGAAAGATATGGAAGAAATAGAAAATATAAAAAAATGGTATAAGGAATGGAAAGTTCAATAATATTACTTGATAAACGTCTATATTAATAGATTATTTCAGAAAAAAAGATAAAAAACTAAGGAACTCTTATAAAACCCATACCAACATATTCAAAATGTTCATCTCCAGAAAATATATTCTTAATTCTCATTTCTTCCATTATAACCATGGAGGTGAAATCTACAACTGAAATATCAGGTTTATCAGAGAACTTTTTAAATAATCGCCAGGTTTTCTCCCATCTCTCGTAGTTTATATTTTCAACTTTTATCCGACCTATAGAAATACTTTTAAATAGAGTTTCCCCGAAGACAACAGCGATATTGATTGTTACTCTTCTACGAAGGAGTGTAAGGGATTCAGAAATTACATAATCACTTGTTACAGGTATATTACCATGAGACAAAAACTGTCTGTAAAACTTATCAGCCACTGCATGATTATGATCATTTTTATCTACTATAGCGACCCAGGCCCAGGTGTCAAAAAAAGTATCAAATCTCACTTCTTAAGTCTCCGTACAAATATTCATTGTGATTATCTGCCAGATCGCCATTATTGCTCTCACATATGCCGCTTAAAGCAATTAATTCTGCAGTAGATTTTTCCCAGTCTGCTTCATAAGTTTCAGAATTTTGGACAGATTGCCTGTATTGCAAAAATTTGAGATAATCTATGAAATCTACTAACATCTGTAACCTGTCATCAGATAAGCTCATAATTTCAGTAATGATTTTTTCCTGTAATAAAGATTTTTCCATTTCCTTTACCTTCTTTTCCGGGTATGAAATTACCTGATTTGAAATTATTCAAGTCATCCTATAATTAATTATATTACATGTTTTATTTTTGTCAAAATTTTAATCTATCGAAATAGGAAACGGTTTTTACTACACGTCACAGAAAATTTTATGGGAAGCTATTTTTACGGCAGCAAAAGAATTTAATGTACAGGTGTTCGCCACCACCCACTCTATGGATTGCATCAGAGCCTTCAGTAATGCTTACACGGACCGGGATAATGATAATATAAGGCTTTACAGGATTGAAAGAAAAGATGATGATTTTAAAGTGATCAGTTATGATCATAATGTACTCAGATCATCTCTCGAAAGTGACTGGGAGGTACGTTAGCTATGGCGGACATAATTCAACAGAAGAAAGTCATGGCAGTAGAAGGGAAAGATGAAGTTATGAAATATGTGGACGCTATGTCTGAACTAAAGACATTTATAAACAGGCTCAAAGATTAAGAACTGACACTTCCTTAAGAATAGATATATTATTCCGTTAATTCAGGGAATAGCTACTTCAGGTAACTCCTTTAATAATAAATCAGCAAATGTTATAGAGGTTATAACTATCATGTCATTTGGAGGTTTATCTTTTTTATAATCCGCTTCTTTTCTTTTTGGATGCAATCTTTCTAAAATTCTACTCACTTCTTTACCTGCAGTATTAAGTGTGCTAAATGTATATATAACATTTGCATGCATAGAAGGCTCAGGATCTGAAGGATTTTTTTTAGGCTTTTTTTTAATCGGAATTCTATTTGCTTTTAAAAATTCATATGCTGTACAATAAGCCGAGTAATAAGCCCTGCTAACAGAACAGCGCATTTTTGCTTCTGAAATATTAGATTGTTTTGCCTGTTCTGAAAGTTTTGTAGCTAATTCAAGATAATCAGACCAATCGAAACTCATATACACTCCACATCAATACAAATTTTATCATCTATTTCTAATTCCTCGGAAATACCTATCCACCACTCTTTATCAAATAATATAAGTTTTTCTATAGCTTCTCTGGGATTTAAGGTTGTAGAAATATATAACATTAACCTGTCTTCTTCAATCCCTTCCGGATCTTCAAATACTTCAAGAATAAGTTCTTCTGCAGGAAAATATTTTCTTATATTTAAAGCAATTTCTTCAAGATTATTTATCAAAAACATATTTTTCGATATATATTCTTCGACCTTATCTTCTTCTCTAAATTTATATATATCTTTATATTTCTCTAAAGTTAACATCATATTGTTTCTTTCTAAATTTTTCTTAATAAATTCATCTGTTATTTCTTTTGCCATCTCACTAATAATTTCATCTGTAAAAATTTGACTGCAGAGATAATTTATAAAGTTTCCCTCTTCTTCCATAAAAAAATTCAGGTTTATATTCATATTAATATTAAATATTATATTTATATTGTTATTATGTATGTAAAAAGGTTCCTGTGTAACAGTATCATCAGACCATAAAGAATA
>JBEHWP010000792.1:0-3223 GCA_040217665.1 Vulcanimicrobiota bacterium | reverse complement strand
CTTTGCTATCATTAAAATCTTTGTTTCTTCAGCAGGCCAGAGGCCGTAAATGGATATACCTATCCGTGCAATGTCAAATCTTGTTTCTGGAAGTAACATGGCTGCCGCACTGCCTGCCATATGTTTCAGAGGTATTTTTATATTTTTTATCTCAAGTATGTCAATTAATTTATTAAATCTCGCCAGTTGTCTGAGTGTATAACTCTGATCTATTCCTTCCGCATCGGCAAGATGGGTATAAAGCCCTTCTACATTAATGCCCGGCATTTTAAGAAGTTTTTCGATAAAATCAGGACCTTCTTCCGGTGTTACGCTCAATCTCCCAAGACCTGTATCGATTTTCACGTGAACCGGTATCTGAATATTTTCTTTTACTGCTCTATTTGAAATTTCCCTTGCAAAAGGTAGATCATATACTACCAGTGTTGCCCTGTATTTTATTGCTTCTTCTATTTCTTCATAAGATATAGGGCCCAGAATAAGGGCAGGTTTTTCTATGCCTCCTCCACGAAGCTCAATGACTTCTTTCATAGTAATTACACCGAAGCCATATATATTTTTAGCTACAGGATTTTTATCCTCATCTATAAGAGCTTTACATACCGGGACAAGACCATGACCGTAGGCATTACTTTTTACTACAGGCATTATTTTTGTTCCATTTCCTACGATTTTATTCAACTGCTTGATATTATATATTAAATTACTCAGGTTTATTTCAACCCTGGTTAAAGACATTTTTTACATACACCTTCTTGTTTTTTCGTAATGCGTAACGCGTAACGCGTGACAGGATGATCCTGTAAATCGTAACCGGTCACTGAAAATATTTTATGAATATTCTCTATTATTTACGGTAAACCTCTTTATTATAGTTTTAGTCTATGAGATTAAAATTTTTCATTATGGCAGTAATTGAATTTGCACGGGATAAATAGTATAATTGTATAAGTTTCACCTTTCGCGTTACCCGTTACGCGTTACCCGTCAAGATAAAGAAAGGATCTTTAACATGGCAGTAGAAGAAAAATATAAGAAAGAATTATTACTCTATTATGATAAGAGAAAAGTGGAAATAAAACGGAGACTGAAGGACTTTGAAGAGATTTATAAGCATGGAACAGATAAAGATATATTTCTGGAACTTGTATTCTGTATCTTTACCGCAGGAGCAAGTGCAAAAATGGGACTCAGGTGTGTTGAAGAAATAGAAGATATTGTAATGACTGCTTCCAGTGAAGAGTTTTTAGATAAATTACGGGGCCATCATATGTATCCTGATGCAAGGGCAAAATATATTGTTCATACAAGAAATTATCTGAAAGAAACTATAGATTTTAAATTAAAAGAAAAAATAGATTCTTTTAAGGACATGATAGAAAGAAGAGATTTTTTTGCCAATAATCCTGGGATAAAAGGTCTTGGTTATAAAGAAGGGAGTCATTTTCTACGTAATATCGGTTTTAAAGGCTACGGTATTCTGGATAAACATATTCTCAGAAGTCTGGCTGAGTTCGGCTATCTGGAAAATCCTAAACCTCCTTCTACAAGAAAAAAATATCTTCTTATAGAAGAGATACTAAAACAATTTTCAGAAGATATTGGAGTGGATTTCGACGAACTGGATCTTTTGCTCTGGAGCAGAAAGACAGGTGAAATAATTAAGTAGTGAAAAGTGAATAGTGAAAAGTGAATGGTAATATAACCTTTAACTTTTCACCCTTCACCCTTCACCCTGCATTATGAAAGGTTTATTGCTTTACAACGGAAAAATTTATAGTAATGGTGAGTTTTTTTCTGCCATTTATTGTATGAATGAACATATCATATCAGCAGGAAAACTGGAAGAAATTGCTTTTCTTGTTAAAAGGGAAGATAGAAAGATAGATCTGAAAGGAAGACCTGTACTTCCCGGATTTACAGACTGTCATACCCATTTTACTGAATATGCTATTAATAAATACAATAAATATAGAATAGAAATAGATGATAATAATAGTTTAAATGATGTAATAAAATCAGTAAGAAAAAAATCTTCAGAAATTCCTTCAGGAGAATGGATTACAGGGTGGGGATGGGATAAAAATAAATGGCCGTCACGGGAAATTCCTCATAAAGATTATCTTGATAAATGTACTGAACGTAACCCTGTAGCTCTTGACAGTAAAGACGGACACTGTCTCTGGTGTAACTCTGCTGCCCTGAAGATGGCATCTATGGAAACCCACAGTAATGGCCTGTTATATGAAAATGAAATAAATAAAATAAAAAAATATATAAAAAAACCTTCCCTGGAACAGTACAAAGAAAGTGTAAAAAAAGCCATTAAAGAAGCCCACAGAGCAGGTCTTACAGGTATCCATATCTGTGAAGGGCCTTTTGAGTTCAATGTTTATCAGGAACTTTATAGAGACGGACTGTTGCCATTAAGAGTTACATGGCATTTCCCTCTGGATTTACTTGATAGCATGATAGAGCTCAGGATTGCTTCAGGATTTGGAAGTGATTATTTGAGAATTGGCTGTGTAAAGATCTTTACCGATGGTTCACTGGGATCTCAGACAGCTTCTACGTTAGAACCTTATGAAGGCATGTCTCATTGCGGTACACAGATTATGACAGAAGAAGAACTTGTACATATTATAAATAAAGCAAATACAAATGGAATAAGCTGTGCAATACACGCTATAGGTGACAGAGCCAACCATATTGTTTTAAATGCTTTTGAACATTCGAGAAAACTGATGGGCGTCAGCAGACAAAATATAAGAAACAGGATTGAACATGCCCAGCTATTAAAACCGGAAGATATACCCAGATTTGCAGAGAATAATATTATTGCATCAGTTCAGCCTGTTCACATAATAAACGATATACCTCTCGCTGAAAAGTACTGGGGGCAAAGAAGCAGATATGCCTATCCTTTCTCTTCATTACTTAAAACAAATACTCGTTTAATATTCGGTTCAGATGTACCTGTCGAAAAATTCAATCCTTTCAGTAATATTTATGCTGCCACTGCCAGGAAGTATCTTAATAAAAGAGAAGAAAAATCCTGGCATATAGAAGAGTGTATAAATATTGAAAAGTCAATTAAAGCCTATACATCAGAACCTGCTATGGCATCGGGAGAGCAAAAAAAAGGCTCCCTTTCACCAGGTAAACTGGCAGATTTGATAGTCCTTGACAGAGATATTTTCACATGTGAAGATATCTTAAATAC
>JBEHWP010000791.1:0-3239 GCA_040217665.1 Vulcanimicrobiota bacterium | reverse complement strand
CGATACAATAGTAAATTTTTTATCAGAAACCTTCGAAAACTCATGACATGTACTCATAGAAGAAAGAAAATTTACCGCCATACCGACACCGTTTTCCAGTTGCGGATATCCTTCATAATGTTCATCGGAAGGGAATGGTCTTCCTGCAAGTATATAAAATTCATCGGCAAGAAAAACAAAATTTGTATCAATAGTATCTCTGAAATATTTCTGCCAGTATTCTACCTGCTCTATAACAGTGGCGGCACTTTTACTGTTATAAGGTACAAGAGGATAAAGATTATCTCTGTATCTGGTAAGACCGGAAGGGACAACTGCAAGAGATTTCACTCCCGGATATAACAGGGAAAGTTTTTCTATAGTTTCATTCAGATCAGAGCCGTCATTAATACCATGACACAGAACAACCTGTGTATGTAATTCAATATGACCTTCCACAAGAAGCCTGAGTTTTTCATCTATATTATCTTTTTTCTTTACGCCGAAAATTAATTTTCTTATATCATGGTTCATAGTATGAACGGAAATATAAAGAGGAGATAATCTCAAATTAACTATTCTCTTTAAATCATCTTCTTTTATATTATTCAGCGTTATAAAATTTCCGTATAAAAAAGAAAGCCTGTAATCATCATCTTTTATATAAATCTGCCGTCTCATGCATTTCGGAGTCTGATCGACAAAGCAGAAGATACACCTGTTGGTACATTTATGAAGTCCGTCAAAGAGATCTTCCGTAAAATCTATACCGAGTCCTTCATCAGGGTCTTTTTCAATATCTAAAATCCACTGTTCGCCATCTCTTTCTACAAGTATTTCCAGTATATCATCTGAAACAAGAAAACGGTAATCGATTATATCCTTCATAGTCTGGCCGTTTATTTCCAGTATAATATCACCGGCACGAAGATCTAATTCTTCTGCAATGGAGCCGGGGAAAACTGATTTTATAACAGCTCTGATTTTTTTCGGCATAAATATCTCCCGTCACGCTTTACGATTATTAACATTCTCTGATTCTATCAATTACTTTATCTATCAGCCATTCAGGTGTAGAAGCACCGGCAGTAATACCGACCTTTACATTATTGAAAAACCACTCTTCTTTTATTTCATCGTCTGTTTCTACATGATATGCAGTAATACCTTTATTACGGCACATAGTAGCGAGCTTATTTGTATTTGCACTGTTTTTCCCGCCTATGACAACCATGATATCTACCTTTTCAGCAAGTTCACAGGCAGATTTCTGTCTTTCTTCCGTAGCAGAACATATTGTATTAAAGCTTCTCAATTCAAAGGTTTTATCTACAAGATATGATGCAACAGCCAGAAAAAATTCTCTTTTCTGTGTTGTTTGAGATAAAAGACATGTATGATGGCCTGTGTGCATCTTCTCTAATTCTGAAATATCACTGATTACAAAAGCGTCCGGTGCATATCCGAGAATTCCTCTGACTTCAGGATGTTCTTTTTCTCCTGTTATAATGACCTGATAACCTTCTTTATAAAGTTTATCTGCCAGAGACTGAACTTTTCTGACATGGGGACATGTAGCATCAATTATATTCAATCCCATAGAAAGAGCTTTATTATATTCATCGGGAGAAATCCCATGAGATCTTATAATCAGGGTTCCATGTATAATTTCATCCAGACTTTCTATAACTATAGCTCCCATACGGGCAAGTCGCTGTACTTCCTGAGGGTTATGAATGAGATTACCCAGTATAAAAACTTCTTTACCTTTCTTAATAGATTCTTCCGTCATACGAACAGATCTGTTAACACCGAAACAAAATCCCATATTCGAAGCTTTTATAATCTGAATATTTTTCATCTCAGAGGTTTTGACGGGAGCTTTTTACGGTATGTATGTAAAAAGCTCCCGTCACGCATTACGCGTTAAGCGTCACGCTCCATCACTTTCATAGAAATACTGAAAATTTCTTCCACTACATCATTCACATTTTTATCGGTGCAATCAACCTCTATTGCACCAGAAGCTTTCATTAGAGGAGAATCTTTTCTTGTAGAATCGATAAAATCTCTTCTTTTTATCTCCTCAAGAACTTCATTGAAAGTAATAGTTTCACCTTTATCTAAAAGTTCTGCATGTCTCCGTCTTGCTCTTTCTTCCTGTGAAGCTGTAAGGAATATTTTAACTTCACTATCAGGTATAACTACAGTAGTTATATCTCTGCCTGCCATGATAATACCTTTATTTTTTGCCATATGTTGCTGAAGTTCTACAAGTATTTTTCGAAGAGAACTTATAGAGGAAACTAAAGATACATTCTTACGTACCGGTGGCTCTGTTAAATGTCCGGTAATATCAGTACCATCAAGGAAAACCGCATAACCTGAGGAATTATTTTCCTGAGGAATTATTTCAATTTTTGTATTTTTTGCCATATATGAGATTTTCTCCTCATCTAGAGGATCGACACCGCATATTAAAGCCTTCCATGTAATGGCTCTGTACATAGCCCCTGTATCTATATAGGCATATTTCATCTTTTTTGCAAGCAATCTTGCCACTGATGTTTTGCCTGAAGCAACAGGGCCGTCTATGGCAATATTTATCTTTTCCAATTTTTCCACCATTCTTTCGTAAAAGTCATAGCATGTTCGCCAGGTACCGGTGAAAACACGCATTACAAACCACCCGTCACACGTCAAGAACCAACTTACCTCTCTCCCTGAATACCATCAGGTCTTTTAGGTGATATAACAACAAAAACAGGATTGGTAAGATATTCATTTGCTACCCTTATAATATCTTCCTTTGAAACTTTCTGTATTAAACCGGGATAATCAAGGTAATACTGATAGCCTGTGCCGAGAATTTCATAAAGACCGAGATTATAGGCTTTACTCCTGACTGTTTCTTCACTTATATAATACTGGCCTATTCTATAGGTTTTCATAATATCAATTTCTTCATTTGTAATTTTTCCCTGTCTTATATCTCTGACTTCATCAAGTATAGCTCTTCTGCTTTCGCTTACTTTACCGGGAGTTGTGGCTATAAATGTAACCATACGTCCCGGCCCTATAGTAGGGCTCATAAAAGAGCCGAGATCATAAGCAAGGCCTTTCTTTTCACGCATTTTAATCCACATTCTGGAGTTCATTCCTCCTCCTATAACCAGTTGAAGAACTTCCATAGCGGGGAAATCAGGAGATAAAATACTGGGAGCAGGATAACCAAGGAAGAACCATCCTGCATCACCGCC
>JBEHWP010000790.1:0-3239 GCA_040217665.1 Vulcanimicrobiota bacterium | reverse complement strand
TGGTTTTGCAGACTGTTAATATTTTGCGTCTATATAATTTATAACTCTCTTTTAATACGGCATATCTTTTCCTCCAGAGCCCGGACAGGGACAGGAATGTGTTCCATATTTTTTGGGTACCAATTTACCTGTTGCGGTACTGAGTAACGGTTTTCAGACATTACTTTTTGTAATTACTCTAAAACCGCCGACTGACTGAAGAAAACGTCCGGCCCTCCTGTTATCTTAAATCCGACTTCTCTCGCTGTTTCAAGTGTTTTTTCAAAATCCTTTTTCGATACGTGAATATATTTCGGTTCTATTATTAAAAATTGCCCTGCCGGTTTCAGTATTGACTTTACTTCTTCAAGGAGAGCTTTTTGATCAGGCACTTCATGAACCATATAAAAAGCCAGTGCAAAATCAACCTGTTCCGTAAGTCCTATTCCGTTATTTCCGCATTTATGAAGCCTGACATTATGTTCAAAATCCGTTCCTTTTATTTTTTTTCTTATGTTTTCAAGCATACCATCCTGCAGATCGGCACATATAAGAGAGCCTGATTTACCTGTCAGATGAGCCATATCTATGGAAAAAAATCCGGGACCGCAGCCGACATCCAGAACAGTCATTCCTTCTTTAATATAAGGCTCCAGTATTATTCGCGGATTCTGAAGCCATCTTCTTATCTTATTATCGAGAAAACCTGCCAGTGCGACAGGACATATATCACACATAAAAATTCTCCTTTTTATCATATTTTACTTTGTTCTGTATTTTACCACTGAATTGTTAAGAAACTGTTTTTAATTTGTAAATAAATTGTAACGTTTTTTCATGTCATTACCGGCACCGGTAATTTTTTCATTTTTTATATTATCAATTTTTTGTTATTAAATTGAATAATCCATTGATTTCTCGTTGTATTTTTGTTAATATAACGAAGATGGATTATGATAACTCGAAAGGAGAAGATTTATGAATATAGGGAAAGTAGATTACGGGAGACAGAACGACATATTAAAAGGAATTAAAAGAAATGATGAAAAAGATTCAATTTTTAATGATAAAGACAGTGTTACCATATCTTCTCCTTCTAAAGATGAACCTCTCGATATAACTCTTACTATAAAGGAAGAATCAAACAGGTATAAAGTATGAAATTTACCAGCAGGGAAATAGCATTAACAGGAGTTCTGGCAGGTCTGAACGGAGCACTTGAAATCACTCTGGGCAATTATCTCCATGCCCTTCATTTTTTCTTTACAGGTAATGTCATGGCAGGCCTGAATATATGTATTTACATGTGTGCCAGAAAATCAATCGACAGAAAAGGAATAATTCTCATTATTGGCTTTATTACGGCTTTTATCAAACTGCTTCTGGGATACAATATAAATGCCGCAATGTTTATATTTCTGGAAGCTCTTATAATAGAAGGTATACTGTTTATAACAGGATTTAATTTAACCGGTAATCTAATAGCTTCAATTTCGGTGAATTTACTGATTGTTTTATATAAATTCGGACTGCTCTGGGTTATGGGAGGTAGCAAAGCATTTACAGCACTTATTGAATTTACCCGTAAATTTGCAAATTATATGCATATAAATCAGGAACTCATAATGTTGCCTTTTATACTTCTTCTGGTGATTTATTCCTTATGGGGCATAGCCTTCGGACTGGCAGGATGGAGACTTGTGAACTCAAAAATCTTCTTCAATAGATCTGCTGTAAATGAAATATCTCCGGGGTAATCTTTAATTATTTTAAAAATAACAACGAATAAATGCCTTCTATAGATAGCATAAAAACACCTCCGGCATAATACTATAACCGGAGGTGTTTAATATTTATTTATTATCCAAAATCTTCATAATCATCTCATCGCTGTTTCCGCCTATTTCGGGACTGTACATGGCAGATGCCCTGGCAGGCATTACATGGAATGTCCCCGGTGTTTCTGCCCTCAGCCTGTAAGTTACCTTCCTGGTTCCGGCACTGTAATAGGTGCAGAAATAGGCAATCTTTTCATCTCTTAATTCCTTATGGGCATACCAGTAATTCCAGTCTGTATAATTCTCTCTCTGCTTTTCATCATACTCACACCCTGCAGGTTTCGGGTCTTCTATCATTATATATTCATAGTTGGAAGCTCCTGTTATATCAAGCTCAACAAGGATTATATCCTGGCTTTTTACTTCTATGTTACCGTTACTGCCCAGTTTTATTTTCTCTTTATCAGGATCTTTTGCACCGGCCTTCAAGAGATAATAAGTTCTTGTAATCTTAAAACCTGAATTTAATGATTTTACATTCTCTTCTTCCGTATAGTATTTCATATATGCCGCATAATAGAGAAGGCCTTTACCGGTCATTTCAAAACGAATCTTATTTTCTCCGTCAAGAAGGCCCCGGTCAAAAGGTATTTCTATCTTTTTACCTTCTTTTCCGACATCTTCTTTGGTAAATTTAACAGTATCCATCTTTGTACCGTTAAGATATACACTGGCAGTAAAATCAGGATTCATCTCTTTAGTGTTCTTTATATAACCTGTAAGAGCCATGACTGCTGCCGCAGTATCTTTTGTGGAATACCAGTAAGAACCGTTTCTGCTCATTGAAAGATATCTCACCACTTTTGGCAAAATCTCGCTCTCAGGTTTTATATCAAGAAGAGCAGTGAGGCAGTAAGAAGTAGTTTCAACGGTATTATCCGTCCATCCGTGGCTTCCGGTCATTCCTGACCAGCACGCAGTCGTGCCGGAAATGTCTGCACTTTTTTCAAGCAAATTAACGACTTCCATTGCTTCCGGTTTCAATCCGCTTTTATCGAGAGATAGGGCAAGAACAGCTTTTCCGTAGCTGTCCAGTTTTTCACGTTTCTCATAAAGCTCCAGAAGCCGGTCTTTACAATGTTCACCTGCTTCTGTCATAGCAAAAACCATATAGGCTTTCGTATTTAAATTTTCCTCTTTTTTATAATGTTCACAGAGCCAGCCAATACCTGCTTTAAGTTTGCTTTCATCAACAGAATACCCTGCTTCTTTTGCCATTGTAAAACCATAGACAACATAGGCAGTCATATAGGGGTGGCTCTCATCGTTTTCCCACCAGCCCCAGCCTCCGTCACTGTGATGGAAATTATAAAGCCGCTCAAAACCTTTCTTCACCATATCAGGCAGTTCTTTATTCATTTTTTCATTGTATATGTCCAGTTCTCCCAGGGTTTTTGTGACAATTACATTGGGAAGAAATCT
>JBEHWP010000789.1:0-3240 GCA_040217665.1 Vulcanimicrobiota bacterium | reverse complement strand
CGTCCTCTTCCGGCATGACAGTTAAATATGACGGGAGTATCGGGGCTGTCATCCTTCAGGGCTTTTGTGAGATCGTCAAAATCTTTCTTTTCGGGAGCTTTTTCGTCCGTTACAGGAAGACGTCTGAAATCAACCTTATATCCTTCTTTTTTGAAGTCATTAAAAACCTCTTCCGTTGTTTTGACAGAATTTTCACCTATGACTACTTCTTTAGGAACAAGATTTCCTTTTTCATCTTCATCATGAATAATCAGTTTACCGCCATTACGTTTTGCTTCTTCCAGTATTTCTTTCTTTAATTCCTTCTCCTGTTTTTCTATATCATTTGCTTTTGCACCGGGATTTTCCAGGTTTTTAAAAGGAGTCTTCAATTTACGAAGACTCAGAGGTTTTCCGTTTATATAAACTACAGGCTCTTCTCTGAGATTAACCCATTTAATTTTTTTGCCCTTTCCTCCCGCATCATCAAGGACTCCTCTTATACCGTCAACAGTGGGCTGAGATGTGCCTCTCACACCGTTAACATTTCTGTAATTGGGAGCTCCCGGTATCTGCATTTTAGCTTTTTCCCTTGTTTTTTCAGCTTCACCCAGTAACTGGGGGTGGTGATCGGGTTTTAATATATTATCTTTTGTAAGTAATTTTCCGGTTCTTTTCTCTGAAATAACAGCTTCTGCTTCTGTTTTAGATATTTCTTTACCTTCCACAGAGGTGGCCTTTTTCTGTATTTCCTTCGGCTCCGGTTCCTGAGAAGACATGCCCTGTTCTTTTGCAACAGAAGATTTTTCATCAAGTACAGGAGTAAACACCGCATCTTTACCCTGATAAAAACCAAGCATACTGGTAGCACTTTTTTCCCATACTTCCATTTCAGACGGTAATTGTTTCGGCGTTTCAATTTTCTTATTTTTCACAGGAACAGTCTGGTTAAATATTAAATATTTGTCACCTATTTCATTCATACTATGGTACCTCCTGAATTTTTTAAATGGTATATGCAAGTTTAATGCAAAAATTATGTAAGCATTGCAGAAGAATTTCCTGCTTCCATGTCAGGAATCAGGGTTACTTTATACTTCTCCGGAGCTTTTGCGGGTTTATCCGTATCCTGATCGGGAGAACTGGTTATTTTACCAAGAAATTCATCCCATTGACTCTTCTGACTCATATCAAGCTGGCTGTAATATTCCTGAAATTTCTTATAAGTATCACTTTCCTGTAACGGTAAATATATAGAAAGACCTCCTCCTCCTATTTCCTCTTCAGTAACCACAACATGGGTTTTTGTAACTCTGCCGCTTTTTTCTACCTTCTCCACTTCTTCTTTTACATATGTAGCAGGAGGTCTCAGCGCTATGACTGCCTGATTAAGAGTAAGAATCAGTTTTTTTACTGTTTTTTTCAGTTTTTCATCTTTTATTCTTTCATCATTTTGAATGGTTACGGCAAGATCCTTCAGGTCTCTGTAATCTGTAAAAGGATGATAGGGAGCCATTCTGCCATAACTCTGCACAGATTTGACAACATCTTTAAGTATATGCATGGGCGTATCGGTCTTATTCAATGCTTCAATTACCTCATCCATAGCTGTTTTAACTTTTTCCATCTCTTTAAGATCTATGGCGGCATGAGTTTTAAAGGCATCGGGATTATCTTTTGTAAAATGGTTTACTATAAGTCTGGAAATATCTTTCGGTGTTGTCTCTGTGTTTCTTACGATTTTATCCATCTTCTCGATAATACTGCCGTAATTGAGAGCGGCACTGGTTGCCACTTCTTCCGAGGCAATCATATAATCGGCAGAATCCTTTAATTGATAGGCTACCTCGGCAGAGCCCATAAGGCATGTATCAAAATGAATTATATCCAGTTTTTTATGCGCTCTTGCCTCTGCAGATTTCAGAGCTGCTTCAATACTGGGAGTACTCATCATCTGACCGTCTGAGCCGCTGAAATCATTACTCAGAGCACCGGGCCACCCGGAGCCGTGATCCATAAGGACGAGCATATAATGTTTTGCAGGATAACTTTTCATACCCCATGTGACAAAATCCGACAGGGTCTGAGGATGGCTTATATCTGTAAGATAAAGATTCTCTACCATTTTAGAACTATAAGAGGAACTTTCATTATCTTTATTGCCTGTAATATAATATCTCCTTACACCGCGCCAGTCGCCGTCAATACCGGTTTTATGATTTTTCGCTTCTTCCAGTGCCTTTGCGTCATTTTTATATTTTTCTGCCGTAATTTTCAGCAATTCATCCTGGGACAATCTGGCAATCTGAGATACAAGGTTTATTTTATCACTGGAACCGACTTTTTCCAGATCAAGCATGGCTTTCGCCATATGAGGTTCCAGATCATTGGCTCCGTCCATATAAAACATAACGGTCCATTCCTTTCCCTGGCTGTCCTGACCTTTATCGGTTTCCAGGGAATTGGCAAAATCTATAAGTGTTTTATTTATATTTATCTTCCTCAAATCAGGGGGCATAATAATATCATTCTGACGAAAAGATTCTCCCCCGATGGCGACAGTATCTTTCTCCGAAGAATCTTTTTCCTGTATTTTTCCCGGTAAAGAAGTACCGGTAATGGTATTTTTTAAATTTATGTTATTTTGATTGCCGGAGATCATCATGTTTAAATCATCCTTTCAGGCTGGACGGAAATAATGTAAGATTCAGCTACGATAAATTATAACATCATATTTAGAAAAAATTAGATGTTTTTTATTAAAATTTTGTTAACTTTTTTCATAATATTTCAGAGTGAAGGGTGAAGGGTGAAGGGTGAAGAGTGAAGGGTGAAGGGTGAAGGGTGAAGAGTGAAGGGTGAAGGGTGAATGGTGAGTAATAAAAGGAAATATATTAAATTTATAGAATATTTTGCAATACCGGCACAGTCCTATAAAAATTCAGCATTACAGGCAGAAATATTCAAACATGAAAAAACTTATTCAAAATGAAAAAATTCTTCTTTTCCTGTTAAATATATCCATACCTGTTTTAGCATTAATACTCGCCCTTATTACAGGGGCTATTTTCCTTGCCATAGCAGGGGTAAACCCTCTGGAAGCCTATATATCGATGTTCTCAGAATCTCTCGGAAGTAAATACGGCCTTACTGAAACAATAGTAAAAGCGACTCCCCTGCTGTTTGTAAGTGCAGGCATATCTATTGCCTACAGAAGCGGCATAATAAATATAGGAGGAGAAGGCCAGATAATAGCAGGTG
>JBEHWP010000788.1:0-3240 GCA_040217665.1 Vulcanimicrobiota bacterium | reverse complement strand
CTTTTTCCGTCTTTACTTCTTCCGCTTTTTCCGTCTTTACTTCTTCCGCTTTTTCCGTCTTTACTTCTTCCGTTTTTTCCGTCTTTACTTCTTCCGCTTTTTCCGTCTTTACTTCTTCCGTTTTTTCCGTCTTTACTTCTTCCGCTTTTTCTGCCAGTATTTTTTCAAGTCTTTCTTCTATTTTTTCTAAATCCGACTCTTTTACTTCTATCTCTCTTGTTTCCATTTCCGATACTTCAGTTTCTTTTTCCAGTGTTTCTTCATATGTTATCGTTTCTTCTTCTTCCAGTTCCTCTTCTTCTTCCATTTCAATTCCAAGACCTATTCCCATAGCTTCTTCTTCATCATAGGGTTTGAGCTCACCTTTTATAAAATCCTCAACAAATTCTTCACTGAGAGACTCGTATATAATGCCCGGTATATCTGTTTCTGAAGTGGGAGTTTTTATTTCTATTTCTTCCGGTTTTTCAGAAACTTTAACTTCTTTAATTTCAGGAACTACAGAAGGGAGTGTTAAATCTTCTATTATTTCTGTTTCTGCAGAAATTTTTGTTCCCATTCTGAATTCTCTTGCTCTGTTTTTTAACTCTTCTATGGTTTCTATGTCTGTTTTATTGATCATATTACTGAATTTTGTATATAATGAGTCATCAATTTTATAATCTGCCGTCATATTTACTGTGTCAAAATCATCAATAAAATCTTCCATAAAAGAACTGAAAATAATTTCTGCCGATGTATATATTATGTCCTCTACTGAAGGTATTGAGAATTCTTCCATATGCCGGTTTAAGATTTTTTGCAATGAAGGTTCCAGGGTATATTCAGGTGATATTTCTTCTATGAAATCATCTAAATTAGCTTCAAATTTAACATCTAAATTCATAGTTTTATAAAAACCCTTCTCTTTAATATTATTTGAAATATTATCTTCTTCAGTTTCTTCATCTAATATTTCTTCTTTCTCTCGTGTCTCCTCCGGTATTTCTTCTTGCACCGTCTTCTCCGGTATTTCTTCTTGCACCGTCTCCTCCGGTATTTCTTCTTCCTTCTGTTCTATTTCTCCTTCCTCATAGAGGATTTTATCTTCTTCATGGCTTTCTACAATCTCCTGTGTTTCTAATGTTTCAGATATATATTCTATTGTTTCATCCGGTCCAAGTTCTTCAAAATAGCTCTCTTCGGAAGGTCTCTGCAGAATTTCTTCACTGACTTCTTCACCCGGTTCTTCTGCCATTTCCAGGTCAGGATCAAGACCTATATTTTTAAGTCCCTTCCTGGCTTCTTCGTTATCTGCTTCAAGGGAGAGAATCTTTTTAAATAATTTTATGGAAGAAGGTTCCTCTTTTTTATTCAGAAATTGCTGTGCTCCTTTTAGATAATTATTTATTGCTTCTTTTACATCACCTTTTTTTATAAGCAATTCACTTAATTTTTCATAGGCTTCTATGTGGCATGGATCAAGACTTAACACTTTTCTGAATGCTATTAATGCAGTATCCAGAGCTCCCTCTTCATAACTTATTATACCAAGCTGGAAAAGGGTGTCTTTATGGGTAAGTTCGATTTTAAGAACATTCCTGAAATGAATTTTTGCCTCTTCTATTCTGCCAAGATTTTTACAAAGAAAACCCAGAGCATATATATAGTTAATATTGGCAGGATCAAATTTGTTGAGTTTTTGATAAATTAAAAAAGCTTTTCCCGGTTCATCATTGTATTTGTATAAAAGAGCAGCTTTCTTAAAATGTTTTATAGCTTTATCTTTCCATCCCAGTTCCAGTTCTTTATCCCCTTTTTCTATAAGTTCGTCAGGATTTAATAGCTTATCTTCTTCTGTAAGTTCCATATCTGTAACTTTTGTTTCAACAGGCCCGAGAGCTATAGCTGTATCTGCTGCTACAGGTATTTTTTCCTGATTTACCGAAGACACTATATCAGCAAATCGATTTCTTTTCTTTTTTGATTTATCTGATGTGTCTTCTGATAAGTCCCCTGTATCAGATAAGGTTTTATCTTCGATTGCTTCTGAAGAGGAGAAAAAGTCATCATATTTACCTTCTCCCCATAAAGATTTAGTCTCTGAAGAAGAAGTCTTTTCTTCTCCGGTCTCCTTTTTAGCAAATACATTTTCAGATGAAAAACTGAACTGACCATAATTTTCATCCCACCTATCATCTTTCTCTGTTCTGCCTTCTGTCTTTGGTTCATCTGTTTCACCGGTTATATGTTCCTGCATCTCTGTAAAAACCTTTTCAAAAGGACTTGACGGTTCCGGACTTTCATCGTGCTCTTCATCAGCAGTTTCTTCTGTGTCACTTTTTAACTCTTTATCAAGATAGGAAAAATCTTTAAAAGGATATTTATGTTTTATATGCTTTATATAAGCTATTTTGAGGCTTTGAATAAACTCTTCCGACGGAGATATAATTTTATTGATTTCTTCTTCTTCTAAAGCTATTTTTTCCTGATTTGTTTTATCTGTAATTTTTATGCTTTCTTTTTTAGAAGACTCTTCGTGCTTACTATATATTATTTCATCATCCAGATAGTTTTCTTCCACTATTCTGGTTTTTTCTTCATATTTTTCTTCTTCTTTCAGGGCTTCTTCCCGGGAAGGTATGTCTTCTTCGCTTTCTAAAAGTATATCGTCACTTACTACATCTTCTTCTATTACAGAAGATTTCTTTTCTTCTTCTTTTTCTTCATGAACTGGAAAGTAGGCCCATACTACTCCATCATCATCTTCTTTTTCCCATACTTCTTTTTTCTTCTTTTCTTCCTGGTCTGCTTCCGAATCATCTGAGCCTTTCCCAAAAAGAGCCTTTAAGCTTTTTGTCCAGCTTTTTTTAGCCATCAAAAGTCCTCCTAAATATCAGGAAATAGGCATATATATCCTCAAATATATTTTATCATTTTTTTATAAAAAGGTCTTTAATAATTTATCCATTTTCGATTATTAATTATAAAATAGTTTACTTAAAATGTCTAGTTTAATTTATAGTGTATTTCATAAGTTATTAGAATTTAGTTAGAGTGAAAAGTGAAAAGAACAGGATGTTACTCACTATTAACTAATCACTACTCACTAATTATAAATTTATTGAATTAAATATGATTTCCGTTGCAACGAATTTACCTGTCATAAAAAATATAATCAACTTGCAAATAATTATCCCGTCAATTATAATATTAAGGTTTTATTGGGAAACCGTGACGTTTTACTGGCGAAGCGATTTT
>JBEHWP010000787.1:0-3241 GCA_040217665.1 Vulcanimicrobiota bacterium | reverse complement strand
ACAGCACCAGAATCCCCCGTGTTTGATTTTCATATTTAGGACTGTAAGAAAAACAACTCCGGCAAATTGTCAGACCAATTAGTATCCTCGCGTCACACGTTATGCGTTAATCGTCACGATATAAACTGTAACTATGATGAAGTTATTTCCTGACAGATCATTGGTACCGCAGCAGATAAAATGGTTACGAACTTATCTGGAGCGGTAATTAGAGCCAGGTGGAATATTTAACGTTATAAGTAATCAGTCATATGGCAGGCTCAGGAGGAGATAAGAAATTTAATCTTCCTTCTATTTTAGCCGTAGCTGATGTGAGCGGTGAGTGACTTTTTATTTTTCGGAAGGAATTTTTGTATTGAAAATAGAAGAAAGTGTAAAATTTAAAAGGAAAGGTTTATATTTATGGAAGATAAAAACCTTCGTAAAGAAATAGAAACTCTCCAGAATCGTGTGAGAGAACTGGAAGAAAATTTGAATTACTCAGAACTTCAAAGGATTAAAACATGTAACATATCTGAGTCACTAGATGAAAAGGGGAAAAATTTTCGAAATCTTATAGAAAATACTACAGATCTTCTCTGGGAAACGGATAAAAAAGGAGTTTTTATTTACGTAAGCCCTCAATGTAAAGGAATTCTTGGATACAGTCAGGAAGAAATTACAGGGAAAACCCCTTTTGATTTTATGACTTATGAAGAAAGTATCAGAATAAGACCTCTTTTTGAAAAAGAAATATCACATGTCAGACCTTTTAAAAATCTGGAAAATACGTTTCTCCACAGAGATGGATATCCTGTTGTTTTTGAAACCAGTGGTAGTCCCGTCTTTAATTCTCTGAATGAATCTACCGGTTATATTGGCATATGCCGTAATATTACAACACATAAAGAAGCAGATAAGGCCATCAGGGAAAGTGAGGAAAATTTTCGCAGAATTATAGAACATATACCGAGTATATATTATTCACATAATACAGATAATGTTCTTACTTATCTGAGCCCTCAGGCAAAGGAAATTCTTGATTGTGAGCCTGAACAGGCTCTTGTGAACTGGCAGAATTTTTTAACGAACAATCCTTTAAACAGGGAAGCTGTCTTAAATACCAGCAAAGCAATTGAAACAGGTGAGAGACAGAAAACTTATATGATGGAACTTTTAACACCGGCGGGGAAACGTGTAACAGGGGAAATAAGAGAAAGCCCTGTAGTGAAATATGGCAGAACCGTAGCTGTTGTTGGAACTTTTACAGATGTTACGGAGAAAAAGAAAACAGAAGAAGCCCTTATTGAAAGTGAAAAGTATTTTAGAAAACTCATTGACCTTCTTCCATTACCTATGTTTGTAATGTCATCTGATAATAGAGTTGAATATTTAAATTCGAATTTTACAGAAATCCTTGGTTATACTATTGAAGATATTCCTACTTTAAAGGAATGGTCACTTAATGCCTATCCTGACCCTGAATATAGAAAAAGAGTTATGTCTGAATGGGAATACGATATGGAGCATTTTGCTTCTCTTGAACCTGTTGTCAAAACTTTTGATGTTACATGTAAAAACGGCACTGTGAGAAAAATTGTATTCAGGCCGGTAAAGATGGAGAATGATAAAATTTTTGTTATTTTTGAAGATATTACAATTTGCAAGAAGACAGAAGAAGAACTCGTAGAGTCAGGGAAAATGCTACAGCTTGTGCTGGATACTATTCCTGCAAGGGTTTTCTGGAAAGACAGAAATTCTGTTCTTATGGGGTGTAACAGACTCCTTGCTCTTGATGCAGGACTTTCTTCTCCTGAAGAAATTATCGGTAAAAGTGATTTTGAACTTATATGGAAAGACGAAGCAGAACATTACCGTTATGATGACCTTATGGTAATGGAAACGGGAAAAGCCAAACTTGATTATGAAGAATCTCAGACGAAACCTGACGGTAAGCTCAGATATTTAAGGACAAGTAAAATACCTCTTTATGATAGAGAAGGCCATATAGTGGGATTACTCGGTACATATGAAGACATTACAGACCGTAAAAAATCGGAAGAAGAGAGACGTAAACTGGAAAAAAAGATGGAACATACACAGAAACTGGAAAGTCTCGGAATACTTGCAGGAGGTATTGCCCATGATTTTAATAATCTGCTTGTAGCAATACTTGGTAATGCAGAGCTTGCTCTTCTGGAATTACCTCCCGGCTCTCCTGCACAATTTTATCTTTCTGAAATAGAAAATACTTCTCTCAGGTCTGCCGAGTTATGTAAACAGATGCTTGCCTATGCGGGTAAAGGACGACTCTCTGTAGAGCCTCTCAATATGTCTGCGTTAGTCAGGGAAATGTCTCAAATGCTTGAAGTTTCTATCTCCAGAAAAGCTATAATCAGGTATAAATTCCAGAAAGATATACCTCTAATAGAAGTAGATGCGACACAGATCAGACAGGTTATTATGAATCTTATTATCAATGCTTCAGAAGCTATTAAAGACAGGGATGGTCTTATATCTGTTTCTACTGGCTCAATGTTCTGCGATTCTTCTTATATGTCCGGTTCTTATCTGTATGAACAGCTTCCTGAGCGTGATTATGTGTATCTGGAAATCTCCGATACAGGAACCGGTATGGATAAAGAAACTCAGATGAAAATTTTTGATCCTTTCTTTACAACTAAATTTACAGGCAGAGGCCTTGGACTTGCTGCAGTTCTCGGTATAGTAAGAGGACATAAAGGGTTTCTTAAATTATACAGTGAACCTGAAAAGGGCACCAGTTTTAAAGTTTTTTTTCCTGCATTGAAAAATGCTTTAGAAGGAGTCTCAAGGGATGTAAATAATTTAAAAAACTGGTATGGGAAAGGAACTGTTCTTCTTGTTGATGATGATCAGGGGGTACTGGATATAACAGGGCCTATGCTGAAAAAACTTGGCTTCAATGTCTTAACTGCTATGAGCGGACAGGAAGCATTAAAAATTATTTCTTCCTGCCAATCTCTGAGTGACAGGCAAGAGGAACTCTTTGCATGTATTATACTGGATTTTACAATGCCTCATATGGATGGTGAAGAAACATTTCATGAACTGAGAAAGATGAGAAAAAATATACCTGTCATTCTTTCAAGCGGTTACAGTGAACAGGAAGTATTAGAGCGTTTTTCCGGCAAAGGCCCTGCAGCTTTTCTTCAAAAACCATACAAACTGGACACTTTGATTGATATATTACAGAAAGTGCTTCCCTCATGATATTATATTC
>JBEHWP010000786.1:0-3246 GCA_040217665.1 Vulcanimicrobiota bacterium | reverse complement strand
TTTAGTTGAAATAAAGTAAGTAGTGAGTAAAATACATTTTACTCACTACTTATTCTTTATCGCCATTAACTTTTCTCTGAGTTTTTTCTTTGCTTTTTCCGGTACATCCTCCTGGGGGCAGTTTTCCTTGAAAATTTTTAGTGTATCTCTCAGAGTTTCTATAAAAACCTGGCATGGAGAACATCTGTCAATATGTTTTTCTATCTTATCACATATAGCAGGGTCAATCTCATGATCAATATAATTGGACAGTTCCGATAAAAGTTGTCTGCATTCCATTATATTCACCTCTGTTCTTTGAAAATTTCTCAGATTTCTCTGTTTTTTATCTGGTCTGTTTGAAGTAATCATTCAATATTTCTCTTGCATAGAGTCTTGCTCTATGGAGTCTTGCCTTTACGGCTGGAAGAGTAATGGATAATATTTCACTTACCTTTTCTCCTGAAAAACCCTGAATATCGCGGAGGACAAAAACAGAACGATAATCTTCAGGAAGAGTATATATTATATAGTCTATTTTTTCTCTCAATTCTTTTTTTAAATAAATATTCTGAGGATTTTCTTTCCAATCAATAAGTTCTCTTCTTATTTTTGCTCTATAAACATCGTCAATTGGTTCGTCGAGAGATACAGGCTGTGCCGGATTTTTTTTTCTGATTATCATAAGAGCTTCATTTGTAGCTATTCTATAAAGCCATGTAGAGAATTTACTTCTTCCTTCAAATTGATTTAATTTATTATATGCTTTAATAAAGGTTTCCTGAAGAACTTCTTCCGCATCTTCCTGATTTCTCAGCATATTCCATGCTATATTATATACATGTTTTTCATGGAGATTAACTAGCTCTTCAAAAGCTTCAAAATCTCCCTCTTTACTTTTCTTTACGAGAATTTCTTCTTCCAGAATGATCACATCCTTCTAAAATTATCATTTCTTTCTTCTACTTCTGCAACCTGTTTTTTCTCTTCTCTGCAGGCATAACAACCGAACCATAATAGAATTCCCATAGAAATTACGAAGATAACTGAAGTCATATCCATAAAAATCACCTCTATATATTATGATACAATAATTTGAAAAAGGATTCAACGTATTTGCTTACAATATTCTCCTTGCCTGTTAAAATTCACTGTGTTATAATAATTTTGTTTTAAAAATTTACAAAGGAGTTGAAGCATTTTGGTAAATAAAGAAGGATTAACAGAACTCGGAATTACCAGTAAATATCTTGATACTTTAATGAATGCGGTGGAACAGGTAAGAGCGGGAAAATTGCCTCCGGAAAAATTAAAAGAAATTATAAACCAGATGAAAAATAAAATAGAAGAAACTGCATCAAAATTACCGGAAATTTCTACAGAACTTAAAACACGTAAAGCCCAGGAAGGACTTGAAGCTGTAGGAATAATAGAAGACGGCATAAGTGTATACCAGAAAGCTTTTAATATTTTGACTCTTTTCCTTATGGAATCCAATGCTGCTCACCTTGAAGAAGGACTCAAGGTAGTAAAAGAAGCACAGGAAAAGTTGATTAAAGGCCAGGAGATACTGTCAAAATCACTTTTAAATAGTCTGGGAAACCTGGGATAAAATCGTGACGCGTAATAAATAAAGATTTTACATAATGAATATATATAATATAAATTATAGGGGCGGATATCCGCCCCTATTAGGCATAATTTCTGCAATTGTAAAATAGTGAGAAGAAATATCTGTTTCAATGCTTCGCGTCACGCGTCATGCGTCACGGGTTATGAATTTTAAAGGAGTTGAGAAAAATATGTTCACTAAAAAGATTTTCTTACTGTTAATCCTTCTGTCTTTATGTATCTTCTGTAATCCTGTAATTTCCGAAGATTTACCTCCCATAACAATAGGATTAGATAGTTTCCCTTTTGAACAGGGACAGGCAGTGGTGATGCAGAAACAATTATGGGGAGACAGGGACGAAGTTTCCTTTGAAACCTCTGTTGTTGGAGGCACAAAAGATGTGCAGGGGAAACAGGCTTTTATTGTTAAAAGCATTGATACGTCCGGTGATGTTCAGGAAGATTATATGGTCAAAAATGGTTCGACACTTATGTATCTTGGAACAACGAGAGAAAAATGGAATAAACTCGTTCCTGCCGTGAATCTTAAATTTCCCCTTCAACTCAATGCTACCTGGACTGCAGTAGATAGAGAAATCTCCGGTAAACATGTTCTTATAACCGCAAAGGTAACATCTCAGGAATTTATAAAGGTGCCTGCAGGCATATTTCAATGTCTCAAGATTGAGATAACATCAGGTTTTGCAGATGAAAAAAGGGTAGTAAACAGTTCCATATGGATTGCGCCGGGGAAAGGTATTGTAAAGGAGATACAGCAGATAGAAGAGAAAGTCACCCAGGTAAGGGAACTGGTATATTTTCAGAAAGGCGGCAAAAGCCTTGCAGGAACTTCAATACCGTCAGGGGTACCTCAGTGGAGTGGTAACGGAGAAAGCACATACCATGCCTACTCGAAACATCCTGCGAAAGGAAGCACTGTTGAACAGGATATAGTAGTCAGTTATGCCTTTACTTTTTCTATAGATCCCGGTACAGGATTTATAAAAGGGCAGGGTGAAGGAGCCATAAAAAAATACAGAAATTCTTCCGATGAAGGAGGGAAATGGACCAATTATTCAATTGACGGCGCACCGAGAACAGTGTTTACATTTACAGGGAAAAAAGAAGGTAATTCTCTTAATTTCTATGACGGATTTACTTCTTTAAACCCGGATAAAATAAAACTGTCAGGAATGGGGGACGTGCCGATGATGAAAGCCCTTGAACATGCTTTCCGTCTTTCTGCATCTATAAGCGGAAACAGTGCAGGTGCCAGTTTTTCAGCCGGCACTAAAGATGGAGCATCCATTAAGATACAGTGGCAGGCGAAACAGTAGAAGGCGCAGTGCGTGATGGGTAAGAAAAAAATTACACATTACTCATTACATTTTTTACGAAAGGAGATTTTACTTATGAAAAAACTTGCTATAATAACAGTACTTATGAGTTTTTTACTTTCCTCTTTAATCCTTGCAAATCTTCCTACAAAGGATATTGTACCGGGGAAATCCGTTGGAGGTCTTAAACTTGGAACATCTTCAAAAGACATAAAAAAAATGATGGGAGAACCTGATAAGGTTGAAAAGGGAGAAGGAAACCAGAAGTATTTTGTTTATAATTACAATAAAGATAAAAAACGTGAATACGGACTTATGT
>JBEHWP010000785.1:0-3260 GCA_040217665.1 Vulcanimicrobiota bacterium | reverse complement strand
ATTGTATTTTTAATTTCTATATCTTATGCAAGGGTAGGAGGAGGTCACAGTTTCGGAGGAAAACGGAGCAGCGGCGGTTATCGCAGCAGCGGCGGTTATCGCAGCAGTAGTTCTCGAAGCAGTTACCATGGTTCCTATTCCGGAGGAGGCGGAGGCGGCCCTGCCGATGCTTTTAGCTGTACCATGTTTCTTCTGTTTGCAGGCATAATGGTATTTGTAGGATATCTCAAACAGAAAGAAGAAGAAAAAAATGGGAGAAGAAAGACGTCATTTATTAATATGAATAATCTTTATTCAGGGGGATATAACTCTTCCGGCAGACCTGCTCCTGTTCAGCCTGTGAGAAGGACTATTTCCATCTCAGAGAGTATAAAAAATTATAAATACAAAGATCCGAATTTTTCAAAACCTCTATTTTTAGATTTTATTCAAATATTTTACACAAAGGTACAGGTGGCAAGAGGTACCCAATCATGGGACAGCCTGCGTCCATATTTATCCATAAATGGCATATCTGCATACCGGACATCAGAGGGGCCTGAAAAAGTGGATAATATTATAATAGGTTCCTCAAATATCGTAAAAATAGATACCTTCAAGACTTTCGAAAAGGTATATGACAGAATAGAAGTGGAATTTGAAGCGAATTATTCCGAACATATCAGAGGTAATGAAAAAATATATTATGTAAAAGAAAAATGGACATTAAAAAGGAAACCTGGCATATTATCAAAAGGCCCTGAAGAGATTTCCTCTTTTCACTGCCCTTCATGCGGAAGTCCTGTAGAATTAAGATTGAACGGCACATGTACTCACTGTGATAAAATTGTCACAGGCGGAGATTTTCACTGGCAGTTACATATGATAAAGATTATAGAGAAATATCCCCGTCCCCCCCTGCAGATTGGAGGAGGCGGTATAGAAGAAGGTACAGATCTTCCCACTGTATTTCAGCCAAACTTTGAAGCATCAAAAAGAGCTTTTCTTATGAGATATCCCAATTTTAATCCGAAAGAATTTGCAGGGAAAGTAAGAGATACCTTTATGAAACTTCAACATGCCTGGTCAACATGCAACTGGGAGGCAGCAAGACCTCTTGAAACAGATTATCTGTTTTCAATGCATAAATACTGGATAGAACAGTATAAAGCAGAAGGTATGAGAAACATTCTGGAAGATATAGAAATACACTCCATTACAACTGTAAAGATAGAAGAAGACGCTTTTTATGAGGCTATAACCGTAAGAATTAAAGCCGGTATGAAAGATTATACGGTAGACAGAAACGGTAGAGTCGTAGACGGTAACAGAAATGTAAAGAGAACTTTCTCTGAGTACTGGACTTTTATAAGAAGAGCAGGGTTTGCAGGAGATACAAAGGGAAAGAAGGAAAATACCTGTCCTAACTGCGGAGGAGAATTACATATAAGCATGGCAGGTATCTGTGAATACTGCGGAAGTAAAATAACTTCAGGTAATTTTGACTGGATACTGTCTACTATCGAACAGGATGAAGTCTATGGCAGTTAGCAGTAACCAGTTACCGGAAAATAGAGTTGAGAGTTGAAGGTTGAGAGTTGAGAGTTGGCTGATTTTAAATTTTCAACTCTCACCTTTCAACCATTTACTTGAGAGGAGACATGTTCACAGATTATCCGGTGTCGTATTTACCGCTGGCACCAGCTGGCAGTTATGAATTACAATCAATTACAATAAAAAACTGTTCAATAAATTATTTAGATAAAGTACCTCTACATAATGTTCATCATTAAAAATGAAAATTCCTTAGATAAAGTACCTCTACATAATGTTCATCATTAAAAATGAAAATTCCTATACCTTTAGATTATAAACAAATTTTCACCGGTCACTGCTCACTATTATTATATTTCACGGAAAGCATTGTTATATCGTCCGACTGTTCTGCATTACCGGTAAAAACTTTAATGGCTCCATGAACAGATTGTATTATCTCTTCCGGATTTTTATCATTTTTTCCGTTTAAAATAGCTATCAGCCTGTGTTCATCAAAGAGTTCATCATTTTGATTCATAGCTTCAGTTACACCATCTGTATAGGTAAAAAGACAGTCTCCGTTCTGAAGAACAATGGTTCTATCTTCATAAATAACGTCTTCATCTATACCGAGAGCTATTTTTTCAGGCATTTCAACCTCTGTTATGCCTCCGTCATGCTTGATAATATAAGGCCTGTTATGACCTGCATTAATATAGGTCAAAAGGCCTGTTTTTATATCCAGTATGCCGGCAAAAACAGTAACAAACATAAAAGTTTCATTATTATTATAGAGTTCTCTGTTAAGTTTTGTAAATACTGTTCCCGGACTTCCTCCCTGCGAGGCAATAAATCTGAAGAGAGTTTTTGTTATAACCATAAAAAGAGAAGCAGGTATACCTTTACCCGACACATCACCGATAGCAAACCATAAATGATCGTCATCGAGCTTAAAAAAATCATATACATCACCGCTTACAGTCCTGGCCGGTTCCAGGAGTGCATAGAGATTGAACCGGCCCGAACTGTGAGGAAAAATTTTCGGTATCATTCCCATCTGTATATCACTGGCAATCCTGACTTCACTGTCGAATTTTTCTTTTTCTGCAATTCTTACTCTCAGAGAAGCTTCAAAAGAAATTTCATAAATAATAAAAAATATTATTACTATTACAGATATGAGAAGGGTTATTAATACAGGATCAAGACGGTCTATGGCAATTGCATAGGCCCAGTCTGCTGCATTAATATCCATGCCGAAAACTGCAATGACTTTTTTTGTATCACGATCTATGACAGGAGAAAAAGCAGATATCCATGTTCCCCATTTATCCTCTGCAGGGCCTGTTACTAACGGTTTTCCTCCGGAAAATATAGTTCTCATGTCCGTACTGTTATAGATATCGCCGGGCATAGAATAATCTTTTGAATAAGCCGGTTCAGAGTCTGCAAGGTAAACGATTTTATCATTACGTATGGCTGTTAAATAAACGAAACGACAGTCATCATTTTCTATGATTATATTGTGAAGCTGTTTCTTTATATATTCGTAATTTACTGTTCCTCTATCGGAAGGAGTTCCTTTGAGCAATTTTATAATTTCAGGATCCATAGAGGATGCTACAGTTCTGCATCTTCTGAGGAGATTGTTCTTTACTTCCCTGTCTGTACTGATACCGACCAGCTGTGCTGCTATCCATCCTGATGCCAGAATAAAGAGCAATACATAAACCATACTCACTGTA
>JBEHWP010000784.1:0-3269 GCA_040217665.1 Vulcanimicrobiota bacterium | reverse complement strand
AATCATTTCTTCCTTTGCCTTTTTATAAAATTCTTTTTTCATGCCGGGCATCATTAACATTACAGCATATAAAAGATTTTGAAGTCTCTCTCCAATATTTTTATGAGGGTAATCAAAAAGATTGTGTTTTTTATAATACAGATAATCTGCTCTGAACATGCCCCAGTTTCTGTAAACAAGATCACGAAATATCATATGACCTCCTGCTTCAAGATATGTTCCGGGCTTTACGAATTTTTCTTCTACACCAGTAACTATCTGTTTTCCCAGTGTCTCAATAAGAGATGTTATATGATTTGAATCTTCATATTCATCTGTAACTATACCTGCCAGATTGGCTCTGCCCACCTGTACTTTAGCTTCCAGAACCTGTCTTAAATTTTCTATATCTCTGAGAGGGCCTGATATGAGATAACCGAACTGTTTTCCTTCATATACAGGGCAATGGCCTTTAACGAAACTTCGATCCATATACATCTTCCACCGGGACGATAAATATCTGTCTTTTATTCTTGCAGCCATTAAAACCCCGTCTGCAGTAAGAACATGTTTATTTATAATATCGGCGAACCCGTCTTTATATATACACTCATTATCATAGGTGCATAAATAACAGCTCACACATCCGCCTTTCATATCGATTTCCCTGATATTAATTATTTCAACCTGACAGGGACACAGGTTCTCAAAAACCTTTATCATTCTGTTTAAATTAATATCTTCTTCTTTTGCATCTGTAAGAATTACTATCTTTTTATTGCTTTTATTTGAAGTTTCCTTTATTTCAGCCGGCTTATATTCAGGCATTTCATAACAGGGTGACTTAAATTTTCTTTCCACAGGCATTTTTTCTTTGATAAAATTAAAGAAATTTTTAGCGAATTTAAGCAACATTTCCCTTTCCTTATCTTTAAGTAAATCCTGCATTTCTGCAGAGAATCCGTCAAGATATTTCATTCCCAGATCTTCTGAGATTGAATGAATATAATTATGGGCAGTATGATCGTAGAAGTGAACGGACGTAGTGATTGCCGTCGCATATTTATCTTTAAATATATCCTTTTTATTTTTTTCAAAGACAAGTTCCGCAAACCTGTGAACAGGAGAAGGTGCCAGGAAAACATAGACAGGAAAAACCCATATAATGCCATCGGATTTTTCTATCTCTTCAAGGATTGAGTCAAAAAATACTTCTCCTTTTTCCATTTTATTTATATCTTTTCCTATATGAAATATATTGAATTCATGTTCTTGAAAATGCTTTTTTATATAATTCAAATATTGCAGGGTAAGACTCGGTTCTCCTTTCGGACTTCCGCTTAAAACTGATATTTTCATTCTAAAAATCCTCCTTTTAAATTTTCTATAGTTTCATTACACCATTCAATCATAGCACTGCTTACTTTTATACCGCAGCGAACAGTCGAGAGCCAGTAAGGCAAAGCTGTTTCATTTCCGTATTCACTTTTCAAACAGTCTTCTATAGTCAGATATTTTTCTAAAAGAGCAGAATTTTCTTCTCTAAATCTCTCAAGATGTTTGATATTTTCACTGACAGGAACTTCGTTTCCGAAAAAGAGTTTCAATAAGACTTCCACTCTTTCTCTGTGAGGTTCTGCCGGTTCAATAAGCCATGAACGAAGTTTTTCACGGCCTTTTTCAGTTATGGTATAAACATGCCTTGCAGGCTTACCTTCCCTTGTTTCTATGGCTTCTCTCCTGACAAAACCTTCTTGTGTTAGTTGTTTTATTACAGGATAAATCTGCCCGTAACTTTCACTCCAGAAATTACCGAGACTTTCTTCAACAGCCTTTTTTATGTCATAACCTGATACAGGTTTTTCGGCCATAAGGCCAAGGATTGCGTATTTTGTCTTATTTTCTCTTGCCATAATATCTCCTCGACATAAATCTTTTTGCTATATATATTTAAGTTATATATCTTTTAGATATATTAAGTTAAATGTATTATAATATAAAATATATAACCTGTCAATACGGGGTTTAGATATTAAGATATGATGGGTATAAAAGTTATTGGAAGTTCTGAATTATTAATTGCCTGAATGATACTCTAATTATCACATTTGAAGTTTTTCTGCATATTTACAAGCTAAAAATTTATTTAATTTTTCAGAGAGGAAATATTCTTCCGGAGAAATTAATTTATCATATGATAAATTATAAAGCAATAAAAAATAAGTCCAATAAAAAAAATTCTTTCATGAGATAAAGAAGGAAATCAACAAGGTGTTAACAAAATTACCAGAAAATACGTCTAATAACATAAATTAAGGAAATAAAAATCAAAGAAGGCGGACATTATAATATATTACATTTTGCCACCCATGGCACATTAGATTCCGCATCTCCTCTCTTTTCTTACATCCTATTTGCCGACAGAACACTGCCTGTTTATGAAATATTCGATTTGAACCTGAAAGCTTATCTTGTAACCCTCAGTGCATGCAAAACAGGACTTTCCGAAGATGCAAACGGAGATGAACTCACCGGATTATCCAGGGCTTTTATTTATGCCGGAACTCCTACAATATGCGCAAGTTTATGGGATATTTCTGACATATCCACATCGGAGTTCATGGGAAAATTTTATTTTTATCTGAAAGATCATAATAAATCGGAAGCTTTGAGGCTTGCCCAGATAGATATAATGAAAAAATACAACCATCCCTTCTTCTGGGCTCCTTTTATTCTCACAGGTGACTGGAGGTAACATTTCGGGAATCATTTATCTGCACATTTTCGGTGCCAGACTTTATCTTTCAGTCTCTCATATACGTTATATACAATGGGGCATATTGCACAGCTTTCTATTACACTTGTCATCTTCAGGGTAAGATGTTTGGTATGAAGAGGGGGGTAAGCGGCGCAGGCATCAGGTCTGTAAGGGTAGCAGGAACACATGTTATTTTTGAGAAAAGGACATGGATCTGCCCTGAACATATATCCTTCTTCAAATTCCATTTTAAAGAGGTATTTTTTTTCAAAATCCTTCATAGATATTCCGAGTGAATGTGATAAACCCGACATTTCTTCAAGTTCAAAACATGGGCTCATTTCTTTGCAGCAATTTCCGCATTTGGTGCAATCTATTTCTGATGCCACTTCTTTATAAATCCTGTGGACCATCTTATCGACGATCTTAGATGAAATAGTACAGCATAGTAAAAAAGAACGAAATTGCCAGTTTTCATCATTATGTTCTTCTGATAGTTTTTTAATTTTTTTAAGATTTAATTCCATGGTGT
>JBEHWP010000783.1:0-3269 GCA_040217665.1 Vulcanimicrobiota bacterium | reverse complement strand
GTAATCTCAAACAGGAAATAGAAGAATATGAAAAAGCAATAAAACTTGACCCGTCATTGAAATGGGCCCATGGTTTTCTCGGAGTAGCTCTTTTCAAATCAGGAAGATATGAAGAAGCACTGGTAGAATGCAGAAAAGCATTAAACATCAAAGAGAAGGCAAAATCAGGATTTGAATTCCTTGAAGTGACCTATGACAGAGAAATATTTGAAGAAACTATTGTGAAATGTAAAAACATGCTCGGACTTAACAGCAGAGACAGTGATAAATACAGCAAAGCAGGTCACGAACATTACTCGCAGGGTAATTTTGAAGAAGCCATAATTAATTTCGAAATAGCTATGGAACTTGACCGGTCTCTCCCTGATGTATATCCCTATCTCGGACGGTCATATCAGGCAACAGGATTAATTGAAGAAGCACTGGAAGTATACAGGAAAGCTCTGAAATTAAATCCAGGAGACAGCCAGGTAATGGGCAATATCGGTACAATTTATCAGGCACAGGGAAAAATCGATGAAGCTATAAAAGAATACAAACAGGCACTTTCACTGGATCCGGAACTGCACTGGGTAAGAGGATGTCTTGCAAGAGTAATGTCCTTTAAAGAAAAACTGGATAAATACAAAAAACCTGCCAGAAATTAATAGTTTCCTCTCCTCTGGTCAGATAAATACAATAACTCTTCTGAAAATCAATTTATCTTCACAGCATATGTCTTCTCTGTTGTAATGTATATATGGCACAATAAATCTATTATCTAAAACCTTATTTACTATTATAATTTGATTGCCTGTGAAGTTGTTAATCATCGTGCATGATATATCCCAGAAAACGGTTTTACCCTTATATTTCTGTACAAGATAATAGATTTTCTGATATTTAAGTAATTTGTCCCTGTTATCCTTATAATAGGCTTTTATCTTGTCTTTATTATAGCCATAATATTCTTTGCGTTTATCCCGTTCCTTCTGAACATTATCCCAGTAAAGTTCTTTTCTGTAACAATTTCTACAGAGACCTCTGGCATAATGTTTGTGTTCTGTACTTCCACATATTTTACATCTGTCATATTCTCTTGACCATTTCATAACATCAACTTCCAATAATTTTGATCGTCACAGGTGACGCGTAACTTGTGAATGGTAATTCATTCAGTAATTGTTATAAAATCACAGGATAATAATCTTCATTGATAGTATAACCTGTTGAAGTTTTTAATTTTTCTTTCAAATCTTCAAGCTCGGCGTGAAGGTTTTTTATTAGGTTGGCCTGAATTACTGCAACTCCTAATTTCATGTCTTCCATAGTTTCAGGATGTTTCTTTTCTTCATAATAAATATCAGGTATCTGATCTGCAATATAAACAGCTACATCACAGACTCGTTTCAGGGTTTCAAGAAGAGTCTGGCAGACTTTACCCGGTTTCTGTCTCGGGTAATTAAAGGTATGATCTATTTCTGACCATCCTTCTTCAAAAAGTGTTCTTACCTGAATCTCACAGTAACAGTTTTTATGTTCCACATCATTTACTACATAGTGAGCGGAACTATAACCGGTGGATTTCTCTTTTACTTCTATATCCAGTTCTTTAAAGATCTTTAAAAACCTGGGAGAAAAGTTATATGCCACAGGCTCTCTGCTTAATTCCCATTCTTTACAATGACATATAAATTCATGAATGTCCTTTATATGAGTTTTATAAAGCTGAAGTATCCTGAGGCCGGCCAGGTCTGTAATTTCAGAGAAAAAATTCTCCTTCACAATATCTATATGAGGATTTTCTATTTTTTTTCTAATAATTTTTTCTGCCAGATGGGTCTCATCTTTCAGCCGAAAGCCATAGGAATGAACTTTGTTATGAAGACTTTTCTCACGGCGAAATATCTTCAGAACTCTTACGCCGAATGTTTCTATATTATCTTTTTTCTCCATATAAAGACAGAGAAGTTTCCTGGTATTCTCCAGAAAAAACTCATCTTTTTCAGGAGGAAAAAAATTCCTGTAATTAGCTCTATAAGTCTCTATAAGGTTTCGGAACCAGTTATCAAAATTATCAGTAAATGAAGACATATTTTTTGTGATGCGTAATGCGTGATGCGTGACACGTTACGCGTAATCTTTCCCATGTAATTTATTTTATTGACCTGAGCATAAGCATATAATAAAAGTTTTCCTCCCGTCACGCGTGACGCGTTACGAGTCACGAGATCATATAATGTATTATTTATGCTCACCTCAGTATCTTTATTTCTTATATAAAATTAAACAAAAATCTATTAAAACCTTTAAATGAGTAAAATATTTTGGTATAATTTTTAAGAGGCGTGAATTCACAGGTCACGCGTTACGCGTTACCCATCACAATTAAAATTATGAACAATGAAAATTTTCCTGAAGAAGAAATAATACTTCCCATAGAAGATTCTATAGACCTTCACACATTTCATCCCGGGGATATTCCTGAGGTAGTAGAAGAATATTTAAATGAATGTGTAAAGCCTGGATTTAAAGAGGTAAGAATTATCCATGGAAGGGGAAAAGGTTATCAGAGGGCTGTAGTTCAGACAATTCTTGCAAAAAATCCTCTTGTATTATCTTTTCATGATGCCCCTGCTGAAAGAGGGGGCTGGGGAGCCACTGTAGTAAAGCTCAGAATCAGTAAGGATATAACTACATAAATAGTTACAGTATAGAACGTGACGGGTGACGCGTAACTCGTGACGCGAGGATACTAATTGTTATAACAATCTGCGGGAGTTATTTTCTTGCAATCCTTAATAGTAACTGAAATGTTCGTAATGTACAATCACTTCACGTCTCACCAATAACCGCTCACGACTTACGCTTATATTTCAGTTGACTGTAAAAAGCAGCTATTTTCTTACGAAAATCACTGTCTTTTTCTTTTTTCATAGACTCCAGAATAACAGGAGCAATAGATTTGTCTCCAATTTTTTCCAGGGCCTGCAACGATATAAGACGAAGCTCATAATCAGGATCATTCTGCATTAAATCCAGAAGGAAATCGGTAGATTCTGTAAATTTCATTTCTCCCATAATAAAAATAATATCTGCTTTTTCATTGAAATCTTCTGTAAATGCAAATTCTTCAAGCAGACTTTCAATAGTTATACCGTCAAGTAAATCCTCTATAGGTTTATCCAGAAGTTCCTGTGCTGTTGTATCATCTACATCTTCTGTTAAAGATTTATATTCACCTGATATCTCTCCTTTTATTTCATCTTCCATGTAAACATATCTTTCTA
>JBEHWP010000782.1:0-3271 GCA_040217665.1 Vulcanimicrobiota bacterium | reverse complement strand
ACGTATTATTTTTCCCCGCCATGTAAGAGCAGTGCTTTAAATCCTGCCTGCCGAAAGTGTTTATCTGCTGTCAGAGCTTCTGTCAATCCATATTCTTCCATAACAACAAATGATATACAGTCAGTAATTCCCCATTCTTTATCTGTTCTCATCTTATAACATTGAAGGGCCTTATTTGCAGTTATCATAATTAAATCCTCCGTATAAATACTCATCTAGTTTTTCTGCTAAATCTTCAGGGCCTTCTAAATTCAGAGAACATGCAGTATCAAGAAATGAGACAGTTTTTTCGGTTTCTGTTACAGGAAATTCAATTGTAATTTTCACTTTTGTATTGGGTATCAAATCAAGTGGAGCATCAGGATGCAGTACTTTTCCGTCAAAAATAGCATCCAATGTTTTTGTCATGCAATTCACCTCCTGATTTATTATAACATATTTTTCTTCATTTCCATAAGAGTAATACCAGGGTGCATCCATTACGAAGATATGGTATAATAATTTATGAAAGTAAGCATAATCAGGAAAGACTGCGAAAAAAAACAAATGGCTTATAACCTTATAGTAATAACAGGCCCCACCGCTTCAGGTAAAACATCTCTTGCGGTAAAACTTGCCTCTGTCCTTGGCACGGAAATCATATCTGCAGATTCCCGGCAGGTCTACAGAGGCCTCGATATAGGTACAGGGAAAGATTTATGGGAATATAATATTGACGGAAAAATTATTCCCTATCACTTGATTGATATAGTTGAACCTCAGGAAAATTTCGATCTTTTCTGCTTTTACAAAAGTTTTTTCGCAATCTTCAAAGAATTTCTGAAGAGAGGGAAAATCCCCATTCTTGCCGGAGGAACACCTCTTTATATCCATTCGGTCATAGCAAACTATAAACTCCTTGAGGTTCCTCTTAATAATAAATTAAGAAAAGAACTTTCGTCGTATGATATGAATGAACTGGAACATTATCTGAAATCTCTTCAGCCGAAGATTCATAATATTACAGACCTTGAAGACAGGGAAAGACTTCTGAGGGCAATAGAAATTGCAGATTTTAAATTAAAAAACCCGGATGCAAAATCGGCAGGAGAACATATAGAGATTAAACCGTTAATTATAGGAACCCTCTGGGAACGGAGTATTTTAAAGAAAAGAATCACTAAAAGACTCATGGACAGGCTCAATGAAGGTATGGTTGAAGAAGTAAAAAGTCTCAATAAAAACGGGCTTTCCTGGGAAAAACTGGAATATTTCGGCCTCGAATATAAATATGTTTCCCTCTATCTTCAGGAGAAAATATCTTATGAAGAAATGGTTGAAACCCTGAATATCAGAATACACCAGTTTTCAAAAAAGCAGTCAGGATGGTTCAGGAAATTCGAGAAAGAAGGTTTCTCTATCAACTGGGCGGAAGAGGCTGATTTCCGGGAAGCATATAATATCTTTACCACACATAATCCTTTGCATATTCTCTGACCTGTCTTTTACTCAGCACATGAAAAACCCTTATTTTCTTTAACGTGACAGGTGAAAGACTTCCTATGGGGAGATATTTCACTTTTTTATTCAGCCTTCCGGCAAAAGACTGAAACCAGGTTCTGGGAGCTTTTGCCGCCACATAGATTATATACTGTTCCAGACTGTATTCAATGGCGGCCATAAGAAGCACTTCAGATTTACTTCTTGCACCGTCATAAAATGGGTCGCTCCATACATCCCATACCCTCATGGGAGGATAGCTCATCATAAATCCTCCGTATTCACACCTTGCTATACCGGGGCCTACTATTTTATCAGCAGGAAGAGTGGCATAAAAAGCCATATCAGACTCCTGTCCATGTTCACCCTGCCAGGTTGTTCTCCAGGGATAGCCTGTATCTCCTTCATCTTCATCGAAAATAACCACTACTGACCCTACCCCTCCGGCAATCTGTCTTGCTTCTTTTACATATAGCCTCCTGCCGTCATGCCAGTTTCTTATGGTTTCTTTTATATCCACACCGTCAAGCAAAGAGGAAGAAAATGGTATTACCCTTGCCTGTTCCTGACTGAGTATATGTTTTCCCTTTTTCTTCAGATAAAGGCCGTAGTCTTCTATGATTATATCTTCAGGGGGATAGGAGCAGATACAGAGTCCGTCGAAATCCTTTGTCCAGTCGCCGGGTTTTCTCTCTTTTTTTCTGTCTTTCAGATAGACAGGTCTGAGGAGTTTTCTGAGACGGGGAAATTTTCTTCTGAGCATAATTTTTTTACCGTGAAGCCATACCTGCTCTGCCTTTATATCTACAGTCTCAAATTTCCCGGTTCTGTCAATCCAGGGATAAAAACTCCCAAGATCCCATATTTCATACGCATAATTGTCATCTGCCACACTGCGGCCGCATGTAATAAGCTGAAAGAAATCAGGAAGCAGAGAACCGGTAACAAGGGCATAATTCCCTGCAAATTTCATAAAAATATCAAGCTGCCATGGTTTGATTTCTTCACCTGTATTTTCTCTGTAAAAGTCCGCTCCTTTTTTTATGAGCCCAATCATCAATTTCTGTCTGTCAGGCAGAAGAAATTCTTCACTATCTTTCAGTGAAAATTCTTTATAAAATTTCATTAAATCTTTCCGCCTGTCTTCCGATGTGAGAAATTTATGAATATTACCGGGTTTTATTTTATATGGTTTCGGTTCAATGAATTCCAGTCCTGTAAAGTCTGACAGGAGCTTATCAGACTCTCCTGCGGCAGGCTTCATGATACTGCCAAGTTTCGGAGCGAGCAGTTTCATGAGTTTATTCATAAAAGCAGAATATTTCCCGAAAGGAACTTCGAAGAATAATCTGTCCTCGTTTTCTTCTTCTATCACTTCTTCTTCAGAGATTTCCGGAATCTCTTCCTCTTTTTCAACAGGCTTTTTCTTATCAAAAATCGATATTATCTTATGTTCATCGTCATCTTCCGCCGGAACAGGTTCCTCTTCTTTATGTTTACCTCTCATACTTTCATAGACTGCAATATTAAAAGGTATCTCGCCGGTAACCTCTCTTATGGAGTCGGAACTCAGATTAAATATCCTTATGTCTTTACGTATTACCTTACCTATAGGCTGTATCTGAGGAGTTTTTATTTTATCTATTATAGATTGAACATGAGCCATACCGCAGACAAAAACTACTTTATTGCCACTCTTCAGTAATTTCTGAAGGCAGTAAGTCATATGAGTTTCTCTTTTCTCATCTGCTTCGTATACAGGACGGTCAAGCTCTTTCCATACAGACTTACA
>JBEHWP010000781.1:0-3278 GCA_040217665.1 Vulcanimicrobiota bacterium | reverse complement strand
GAAATGAATAATCTTTATATGAAACAGGAATTAGAAGGACATGTGATATATGAACATATTATAGGAGACTATAAAAAATCCATTGACATACTCGGTGAAGAACCATTGAGAAGCCTTTCTATTTTTTTAAAAGGACAGAACAGATTGCTCACTATAGTAAAAAGTAAGTAATGTCCTATTCTTTTCACTTTTCACTTTTCACTTTTCACTCCTTATGATATAATATTAAAAATTTAAAGCAAAGGAGTAGTTATAAAGTGCCTGACTTTTCGAATAATTTAATAAACAAAATAATTGTCCTTGTTCTCATTGCCAGTATTTTTTCTTCAACCGTATCTCCTGCTTTCGCAAGAGAAAAACTCTGGAGTAAAAAATTTCCTTCAAATATAGACTGGGAAATTCTTACATCACTTGGAGTAATAATAGCAAGTACAGACAAACATCTTATAGCAATAGACGGAAAAACAGGTAATATATTATGGTCCAAGAAAGATATTGATCTGAAACGAGAATTTGTCTGGCCTGTAGAAGGTACGGATATAATCCTTGTAAGTGATCCTGATAAAAAATTCGGCGGTATAGTCAGGGATGCAAACCTCTATGCCCTTGAAGTTCTGACAGGTAATGTAGTATGGGCTACATCTGACATTACGGGAAGACCTCTGGAAGTTGTTCCTCTTCTCGATCAGCTTTCCTTTTTATATATAACGGATCAGAAATATATTGAAAAAGAAACCCTTTCTAAATCACCTATGATAATTCCTCATATGTATAATATAGATGTTAACACAGGAGAGATACAGTGGCACAGGGATTTTGACAGAGACGTTCTGGGAACAAAAGTGGAAGATACATGGCTCGGTTATAAAATATACAATCTGAGCGGATATCACAGGCCTGTTCTTCTCGGAGACGAGCTTTATTTCTTTTACGAAGGTATAACCAGATGGGATTATATTACAGGCAATACTGTCTGGAAAACTACCTATCCGGCAGGAGACCCGGATCTTATAAAAACAGATGCCGATCCTATATTTACAGACAATGTAATATATACGTCCGGTCAGGGACAGGTTAAAGCGATAGACAGGCTCACCGGAGAAATGATGTGGGACAGTGACAATCTGGGACTGGTACCGCTATTACTGGTAGATAATGGCATTATATGGGCTCAGAGGGGAGGATTTTTCTTTAATCCTAATAAAAACGAATGGGTTCCCAGAGGGCCCTTCGGAGTATCTGCCATAGATGCAGCCAACGGAAAGCTTATATGGGATTACCGCCTCGGTAAAGACAGTCTTGCCAATATGGTATTGTTTGAAGACAGGGTGATAATTGCAGATAAGAAAAACATAATAGCTATTGATAAATTTAACGGGACACTGCTTTACAGCAAAGAACTCGACATAGAAGGGCCTATGTTCGGGTTGAAAAATTCGGAAGGAAATGTAGTTTTCTGGTCTCCCAGGAGAGCAGTCGCTTTTACGCCCGATAAAGGGATAAAACTCTGGGAAAGCGGTGTTAAAGAACCGTCTGAAGTCCTGTCAAATATCAATTTCAGACTGAGTGCAGGCATTTTCATTACAGTTATTACGGGGGGCACAGGCCTTTTAATCTTCAGCAGTTATATATTAATACATGATGTAATTCCCGGCGAGAGTGCCGCAGCAACAAGGGTAAAGGCACAGGTTAAATCAGAACAGTATTACTGGGAAAAAGTAAAGGATTATCGTAACAGTCCGGGTCTTCGTGAAGCGGAAACAATAAGAAATTACAGACTTACCCTTATAGAAAGCAGGAAAAAACTGGATCCCCATATATTTCTGGAAGGTCAGATTGAAGACAGAAAAGACTTTACAGGACTGGCAGGCATAAATACAAAAGATGGCAATATAGATAAAGGCGTATATCTCGGTGATGTAGGGGAGAGATATCTTATAGATTATGTGGAAGAAACTCTTTATCACTTCGATGGTGATGTATTAAGCGCTTTCAATCTTATACCCGAATAGTAAACATGTGAGCAGTGAGTTCTTTATTCTAACTCACTGCTCACTCAGTACCGTAACAGATAGTACCGTAACAGATAAACTCTTATTAAATGTGTCATTTGAAATGCTGATTAGAAACGTTATTGTGTGAGTCATCTTTTATATAATCTTTATCTTCTGTCCTTTTCACTTCAGCCTCTCCGGTGTCTTCTGTCTTTTTCACATAGTGCCCTTTATTATCTTCCTTTTGAGGATTCTCCTGAACCTTATTTCCCTGTTCGGCTCTGTGCAAAATTCTGGAAACCACTATGCCTAGAGGCCCTGCTATTACTGCATTTACAACTTTATCTACAGCATATTTTACATCGTCATACCTGAGAGTAAAAGATGTTTTAATATCTGTTCCGAAAAGACCGAAATTTCCGTCCAGTTCAAGTCTGCCATGGATTGCTTCTCTATCAATTTTAATACCTGCTCCTATAGCTCCTCCGAATTGAGGACCCTGTTCCAGTCTTACAGTCAAATCCAGATTACTGCCTCTCCGAGTGGAAGCAGACAGCCTGGTACCTTCATAGGTACCAAACTCTATTCTGTCAGCAAGTTTAAAACCAAATTCACATTCTTTAGAAGATATATAAAAAACTCCTTCTGCTCCGCAATCTGCATTTGCCTGTAAACCTGCCTCTATTTTTCCCTTTATCTGAATATTTGGAAGGTTAATATTTTTTTCCAATCCCATACCGACAACATTCTGTTGTTTAAATTTAACTCCAGGATTTGCCAGAAATCTATCAGGAGAAACATCTATATCTGCTTTTATTTTACCTTTAAACCTGGCTTCTCCTTTCAGAACAAGGGTACCCAGTTCTTGCATATCAAATTCTTTTGACATACTCTTCATTGTATAGGCAGTTATATGGGAATTTGATTTAAAAGAATCTTCTTTCTCTTCCATATCTGCAGAAACATCATATGCCAGTTGATTAATAGTGCCTTTGTTTAATGCCCCATTGTTTTTATTTACTATCGTTCTGTTAATTTTCATAGTATTCATCCTTGCTATAATATTAGCATAAAAATATAAAAAGATTAATAATTATCACACACATAAATCTTATAATCATAAGAGTACCTTATAAATACAGATGCTCATCTATTATAAATATAAAATACCACCTTCAGTATAATAAATATTGCTTTATAAAACAACAATGATATGTTAACCTTTTGTTAACATTCAATACTTTAAATTATTTAGATAACTGTCTCAGGATAAAGTTTTATCTA
>JBEHWP010000780.1:0-3281 GCA_040217665.1 Vulcanimicrobiota bacterium | reverse complement strand
AGAGCTTCTATCTCATTATCTGTAACAATATAATCAATAGAATGGATATTATTTATGAGATGCAGGGTTTTCCTATCATGGTCTCTTTTTTGAAAATAGCTTGAAACCCTTTTTTTCAGGTCTTTCGCTTTCCCTATATAGATTATATTGTTTTTTTCGTCTTTATAAATATAACAGCCGGGACTTGCCGGCATAATCGAATAGTCAATCATATTTTTCGGTGGTGAGTGGTGAGCAGTAAATAGTGAGTTTATCCCATTCACTGCTCACTACTCACTATTTTAAAAATTACTCGAAATAGCTCTTACAGGGCATGCCTTCAGGCAGAGTTCACAGAGTGTGCATTTTTCTCTGTCAAATTTCAATTCAAATGTTTCTCTGTCAATCTGGAGAGCTTTTGGGAAACATACTGCTCCACATGCACCGCAGTGAACACATAGAGTTTCATCTATAAGTATTTCTGTAGCAATATGTTCTACCTTTACACCTTTTTCTTCCAGATATTTAATGGCAGGTTCCAGGTCTCCTATCATTTCTACAACCAGTCTGCCTTCTTCTTTAGCCGTGATTTTGGCTCTGAGTATATTTGTAATTATATTATAATCTTTTACCAGATGATATGTAAGAGGTTCTTCTACCAGGGTAGGAGGGAAGCTTAAAACAAAACGACCTTTAGCCATTAATTTTCACCTTCCTCTTTTTTCTTTAAAGGTTTACATTCACGATCTGACGGCAGTGGAGCAACAGGTTTGGTGAGAGTAAACTTTCCTGCCATAATCCATTCTTTGAGTGTCTGCGCTATTTCTCTTGCTTTTTTATAACTGGATATGGAAGCAGTAGGAACTTTTTTCCCCTGTATATCAATAGTTCCGCTTCTTAATTGTTCATAGCTTACCAGACCGAGAGACGGTTTTGAAAGGGTTTCTATGCTGTAATCTATTATGTTTGTGTATATTTCACTGTCTTTTAAACAGACAAAACGGGCCATTTCTTCATCGAGCACCGGTATAGGTATGCCTATGCCTACAAAAAGGGATACGCCATATTTATGCATCACACAGGCTCTCAGAAAATTATGGTTCATACCTTTCAGGTCTCCCACCAGTGCAAGAGTGGCAGCACCGCCTTTGGGAACACCCAGGTCGGTTCTTTCTCTCTTTGTATTGAACTGAGTTCCTTCCCATGCCACATATCCTGTAGTTCCCCCTATAAATATCCTTGTCCCTATGCCTATTGTTCTTAAATAGGGATCTTTAAGGAGAGGGCTTAACTGACCTGCACTGCAGTATGTTGCATTGGACATGTTTGGCGTAAGTACTCCCATATAGGTGTACAGAGTTTTCTGAGACGTATTTGTTGCACATGCATAGTTTTGATAGGCATTTCTCGGATTATATAAATAGGCCTGATTGAGATCATTCAGTGTGAGATTTCTTTCCACATGTTTTCCGGGATAACAGTCAGTACCATCTGACCATGCAACGAGTTTTATTTCTTTTCCTCTTATAAGGTCTTCTATTACATGAGCTCCTCCGTACCCCATACCTTTTGTTCTGGAAATTGCAGGAGCGCCTATATAAGCATCTACTGCAGCAAGAGAACCATAGGCAGGTACATCATTTAACAGTACTTCACTCATTTTTACAGGAGGATCTGAGTGGCCGAAATTAAGAAAAGCCCCTGAAGAACACATAGGACCGAAAGTTCCCGTAGTAACTACATCTACTTTTTCCGCTACTTTACTTATACCTTCTTCATCTGCCATTTTTATCACTTCTTCGGCAGTGAGAACCAGAGCTTTACCTTTTTTGATTTTTTTATTGATTTCGGAAAAAGTTTTTGCCATATAATCACATCCTTTTTTGGTGAGTAGTGAGTAGTGGATTGCTCCCTCTTCACTATTTTCTTGAATATTAAACCTTAAAAAATTCTCTGTGTACTGCTTTCACTGCTCTTTCCAGATATTCTTCTTTTACTATAAGATAAAATGCTACCTGTGAAGCACCGTAAGATATCATATCAACATTGACATGCTCTTCTGCGATAGCTCTGAATACCCTCGCAGCAAGGCCTTTTGTCGTGGCCATACCTTCTCCTACGACCCCTATTAAGGCTTCATCTTCTATTTTTACTACATCTTCCACTGCTGTGCTGTGGTGTTTTTTCAGCATTTTATGGCAGTCTTCAAGATCATCCATATCCAGTATGATATTTATGCTGGTCTGGGCGGTAATTACAGATTTTATATTTATTCCATGGTCACTTATGGCTGATGCCATAGAGGACAGTACTCCCGGCTTATAACCTATACCCACTCCTTCAATCTTTATTACACCAATATCTTTACTGCATGCCACACTTTTAATAACATCTTCTTTCTGGTACCCTTCTTTTTCTATTATAGTTCCTGTAAGGTCCGGATTGTAGGCATTTTTAATAACTATAGGTATGGCTCTGGGTTCAATAGGCTGAACGATTCTGGGGTGGAGTATTTTTGCTCCGAAATAGGCAAGTTCTGCTGCTTCCGCATAGGATAGTCTGTCTATAAAATGAGCTCCCGGAACAAGTTTTGGGTCTGCACTCATAAAACCATCCACATCTTTCCATACTTCAACAACACTGCTGTCCAGTGAACAGGCTATTATACCTGCTGTATAATCACTTCCTCCGAATCCGAAAAGAGTTGTGTACCCGTCTTTTGATTGTCCGAAAAAACCTGTTACTACAGGAATGATTCCTTTATCCAGAACATGGCCTATATTTTTTTTGAGATTTTTTCTTGTACTCTTCAAATCTGCAGTAGAATTACCGAATTCTCCGTCTGTGATTATGCCTATTTCGTCTGCTTCCATGGCACAACTCTTTATGCCTTCTGACCTGAATATGCCTTCCATTATATGAACAGAGAGTCTTTCGCCGAAACTGAGTATCATATCCCTGGATTTTGCCGTTACCTCTTCAGTATAGTTTATTCCGTATAAGAGCCTTTCAAGGCGTTTCATCTTTTTTTCAATTCTCTCAAGGATATCGGAAAGGATTTCTGAATTTCTTATAGCCTGAGTTGCAACTATCTGATGTTTTTTTGATATTTCTTTTATAATCTTTTCTACTTCATCTTCTTCTTTTAAAGCTTTTTTTATGGCCTTCTGCAGTTCTTTTGTAATGCCCTGCATGGCAGATAACACAAGTACTTTATCTTCTTTTTCCTTTATTAATAATTCTTTTACCCTGTGATAACTTTCTGCGTCAGTTAAGCTTGAGCCTCCGAATTTGATTACTTT
>JBEHWP010000779.1:0-3282 GCA_040217665.1 Vulcanimicrobiota bacterium | reverse complement strand
AAGGCATCTCTACTGTCTTTATCTTTTTTTTCATTAAACTGTGCCCAGAGTTCTCTTACTTCATCATCCATGGTAAAGTCTGCCTTCATTCAACAAGCTTTCTGTCTAAAATGACCGCTTCTAAAATAGAATTTTTGACTGTGTCAAAAATTTTGTATAAACCTTATTAGCATGAAATACAACCTCAACATTTCGTGACACATCACAGGTGGATTATTTACAGGCTTTATCAATAAAAACTCTTAATAAAGCCTAAAACTACAGTAGCCACCTTCACTGTTTGAAGGTGGTTTTACTCTGTAGTTTTAAGGGAAACATTAAACATATCATATAATCAGCACAAACCATAATTCCAGGTTTACACAAAATTACATCTTTTTATTTGTATCTTTCATCTGCTGAAACATTACTGATGCCAGGCCTATGCCACCTTCCTGGGCCCATATCTTGGCTCTTTCTCCATCCAGCATTTCATTGAACATTTCTCTATCTTTGGTATTTCCGAACATATCCTCTTCATCTGCTTTTGGCCTCATCTGTTTGAACATCTGCCCTATGAGAACAGATTCAAATTCCTGGCACTGTTTCTTTAAAGCCATATCCTGTGTATGCTGTGACGGCGCATTGGCTGCTACAGGCACAGAGAAAGACTGCTGACCGATTGGCAGCTGAGAACCATTATTCATATTTAAAAATGGACGATCAATCTGCATAATTAAAACCTGCCTTTCTTAAATCGTAAGTGGTGAGTGGTTTATTCACCACTCACCATTCACTTAATTATTTCTTAAGTTGATTGGCCAGTTTCTGCATCTGATCTGCTGACTGGACGCCCTTCTGGTTTATTTCATAAGCTCTCTGGGCTTCAATGATACTGATCATTTCTTCTACAACATTAATATTAGATTTTTCCAGGTATCCCTGAGCTATGGAACCCATATTATTTTCCCCAGGTTTACCTTTCTGGGCAGGACCGGATGCATTGGTAGACTGATATTTATTTGCTCCTATTGCTTTCAAACCCTGAGGATTTACAAAATCTACAAGCATTAAATTACCAATCTGTACAGGATCTTTCTGGCCAGACAGTACGGCAGTAACTGCTCCGTCTTTATCAATCTTAACATCAGTAGCTCCCGGAGGAATGGTTACTCCAACGAGATCTCCCGTAGATGTAACAAGCTGTCCCTGTGGATTTACACTGAAAGAACCGTCACGTGTATAGGCTTTACTTCCATCAGGCTGAATAACTTCAAAGAAACCATTACCCTGAATGGCAAGATCAAAAGGATCATTGGTCTGGCTCATGCTGCCCTGGCTGAAGCTCTTTTCTGTACCGGTCTCTCTTACACCCATACCTATCTGAGCACCGGCAGGATTATTTTCTCCACTGTCATTCAAATTGGCATACATTAAATCCTGAAAATTTACTCTACCCTTTTTAAAACCGGTAGTATTTACGTTTGCGAGGTTATTGGATATAGTATCCATGTTTAACTGCTGGGCCATCATACCAGAGGCTGCAGTATAAAGTCCTCTCATCATATCTATTCACTCTCCTTCCGAATTTTTCAAATTATTTAGATAAACTGCCTCTACATAATTTCATCTAAAGTTTATTTTACCATTAAATTATTAACCTACTCTTCCAACTTCCTGAATTGATTTCTGTAGCATCTGATCTTCCGCCTGTATAACCTTTTCATTTGATTCATAGGCACGTTCTACATCCATCATTTTAATCATTTCTTTTACAACACTTACATTTGATGTTTCAAGGAACCCCTGCCTGACCTGAGGATTGGCACAAATCTGTCCTACATTGGTCGGGTTCTTTGGCATAAATGCATTGTTCCCTGTTTTATAAAGATCATTTATATCACTGAACTCGGTAATACGAAGTCTGGCAATATTTTCTCCGTCTACTGCCACATTTCCTCTGTCATCTACTTTAAACTGTTTTCCCTTGGGAATTCTGATAGGGCCGTTAAAGCCAATTACTGAAGAACCGTCACCTGTTACAAGCAATCCCTGATCATTAACTGCAAAATTTCCATTTCTTGTAAATTTTGTTTTTCCGTCATCTCCCTGTATGGTAAAGAAACCTTTATTTCCAAGAGCTAAATCTGTATGATTTCCTGTTGCCTGCATTCCGCCGGGAGAAAATTTTGTAGCAGTCTTTATAGCTACAGTAGGAACACCGTTCTGTACACCCCCTACTGCTTCATAACCTTCATTTTCCATATGGCTCATCAATTCAGCACCGAAAGATCTTGTTATTCCGGCAGAACCCTGAAAACCTGAAGTATTTACATTTGCCAGATTATTTGAAATAATATCCTGTTGATACATCATTGCCTGCATTCCCTGAGTAGCAATTTTCATTCCGTCTAACATTTAGTGACACCTGCCTTTCTGAATTTTACCCTGTGTAATTATACCCTAAAATATTATAGGATGCAATATGTTTCAATCCTCACCTCCTGCTATAAAGGTCAATTTATTTTCCATTAATTTCTTCATCTTCTTCAAAGACAGCCCTGTCTTTAATCCATTCTTCATTGAGTTGATACAGAAAAATCAGTACTTCGGCTATAAGTTCATACAGTTCACCCGGTATTACTGCTCCCACTTCAAAATCAGACAGGGTCCGGGCCAGATTTCCGTCTTTATATACAGGTATTTCACCCTGTTCTGCTACTTCTATTATCTGTTCTGCAGTTTCGCCTTTACCTGCCGCCACTATTCTGGGGGCACTATCCTGTTCCGGGTCAAAACGAAGAACTACAGCAACTTTTTCTTTATCTTCCTCTTCCCGGAACTCTTCCCTCTGTATCTCTTCAATATAATCAAATTCTTCATAATCATCTAAATCATCATGTTTACTCACAACAAATTTCCATATTTATATAGTCACATCTAAAGTGGCCAGTTCAGCAAAGCTCTCTTCTTTTTTAAGAAGCGTATCGGGAACGGTTAGAACATTCTTATCTACAACACAATCCCAGTTGCCCACTTTATAGGCTCTATCTCTAAGTTTTTTAATTAATTCGGGCGCATTTTTATTTATATGCTGTTTAATTTCCTGACGCTCAGTTTCCAGATGGAAAGAAATATTCCTTCTTTTGATATTCATAATTACATTGATAATTCCCATATCTTCTGTCTGTATTGAAAAAACCAGTTTAGTATTCTTTGGATTTACAACCTTCTGTCCATTCAGATCATATTCATAATCAAGCATCAAATGAACTGTCTGAGATGAACTGCCCATTTTTAAAG
>JBEHWP010000778.1:0-3283 GCA_040217665.1 Vulcanimicrobiota bacterium | reverse complement strand
AGTATTACCTATAGTTTCGGCCGTTACGTCATATATTTCTTTAGCGGAAAGGGAAGAGTAAATTATGGCGAGAAAGAATAAGGTCAGGGAAATAGCAATTAATCTCTTCATTATTAAACACTCACTCCTTTTATATTTTATTTCCAGTGATATAAATATATATATCCTGCCCATAGCAATTGGTATAAATCATATATATATGCTAATAACTGGCAATTTTATTGATGAACATAAGCATGCAATAAAGGTCTTGCTTATGTTACGCGTTACGCGTCACGACTATAACCATCAGAATATTTACCGTTAATCCCTGAGAAATCAGCCTTTCAGATAATGGCATCCTCTGGAGTTATCATTATGAAGTGCGGAACTGACGATAAGTAGAGCACTTACAATCGCATTTCTTAATTCAATAATATCTCTGTTTAATTTTGCTTCTCTATAAAATTTAAAAATTCTGTGAGAATAGTAATTAAGATCTGCATGTGCTCTTTCCAGTCCTTTTTTTGTTTTTACAATACCTGCATAATTCCACATTGTAAGCTGAATGGCCTGAAGATCCTGTTTTAAAAGGAGGGGGTCGAATTCTTCTACATGCTCCGGCAGTTTCCAGTCAGGAATTTTGTTGAATCTCTCTCTGTTTATTTCTTTAAAATTATTGATAATATCCTCTCCTGCTTCCTTTCCCCATAATAATCCTTCCAGCAGTGATGTAGAAGCAAGCCTGTTTGAGCCATGAAGGCCTGTACAGCTTACTTCCCCTGTAGCATATAGATTTTTCAGGGATGTTCTTCCCGTGAGATCTACTTTTATGCCGCCACATATATAGTGAGCGGCAGGTACAATCGGTATAGGTTCTTTTGTTATATCTATACCGCCTGACAGGCATTTTGTATATATACGGGAAAATCTTTCTTTAAGAGGCCTTTCGCCTTTATAATAACTGGCAAGATCTAAAAGCATATATTCAGTGCCGAGTTTATTCATTTCTTCGAACAGTGCTCGTGCAATGGCATCGCGGGGTGCAAGTTCTTTCATCGGAGTATAACGCTCTATAAATTCCCTCCCGTAAGGATCAAGCAGTTTTGCCCCTTCTCCTCTCAGAGATTCCGAGATTAAAAATCTTTTAATATCTTTATGAAAAAGGCATGTAGGATGGAACTGTATAAATTCGGCATTTATAATATCGGCACCTGCTCTGTATGCCATACTCATGCCGTCGCCTGTTGAAGAAGGAGGATTTGTTGTATGCTGATATAGATTGCCGACTCCCCCTGTGGCAAGTATGACATAGTGGGAAAAATATGTTTTAACCTCTTCCGTTTTATTATCCAGAACATATACTCCCATTATTTCCCGGGGTTTATAAAGTTCCTGACAATCTCTTGAATGATGGTTGTTTGAAATCAAATCTATGGCCGTATGGGAGATTAATATGGGAATATCGATTTTTTTTGCATAATTTATCAGATATTCCTGGATTTTTTCACCAGTATGATCTTTATAATGTACAATTCTTCTTTCCGAATGTGCCGCTTCTCCCGCATAGTCTATTGAACCGTCTGATGATTTTATAAAGGGTATGTGAAGTCTGTCAATCAGAAAATCAAAAACAAGCTTCGGCCCTTTTTCTGCAAGCTTATTTACTGCATCAATATTATTATAATGGTATCCTGCTTTCAATATATCGTCTGCAAGTTTTTCCGGGCTGTCAGTTTCTTTCCAGGCAATAATACCTCCCTGGGCATAATTGGTATTTGTCTCGCATATAACATCATTTTTTGTTATAACCAGAACATTGAGTCCTTTTTCTTTTAAATATATGGCGCCAGTCAGGCCGGCAATGCCTGTTCCGACTATTATGACATCATAGATTTCTCTCATTTATATTTCCTCCCGGATTTTAATTATTTACTCTCTGAAATTTCAATCATTTTCTCTAAAGATTTTTTTGCATGTTCTTTAAAATTTTCGCAGGCTTTTATTTCAAATCTTAATTCACCTGAGCCTTTTATATAGCTGGAAATTGAATCCAAGGATATGTTCAGATCGGAAAGGCTTATTTTTTCCATATTACTGCATGACGATTCCGTTAACGGTATAACTGTTTTATCTTTACATTCTTCTGCAAGTCTTTTTACGAAATTGAACTCTGTCCCTATGCCCCATACGGAACCTGCTTTACTGTTTCTTACGGTATGCCATATTTTTTCTGTAGAACCGGCCATGTCCGACATTGTGACAACCTCTTCGTCACATTCGGGATGGACTATAATCTTTATGTCCTTATATTTTTCCCTGAGATTAACTATATGGGAAGGCGTAAACATTTTATGGACAATACAGAAACCGTCCCATATAAATAGCCGGCCGGTTTTTATATTGCCCTCAAAGGATAAATCTCTTTTTATTTTTATGATTTCATCTTTTTTTAGCTCGAGTGATTTTGCCGTATTTATGCCCAGGTTGTAATCGGGAGAAAAAAATACTGCTTTCCCTTGATTGAAAAAATATTCAAGTATTTTCTTTGCATTGGAACTTGTACAGGCTGACCCTTCCCGGTCGCCGCAGAAACTCTTCATGTCTTCGTAGGAATTTACATATACTACCGGCACCACTTCTTTATTACAGTGTTCTTTTATTTTATTATAAACTTCTTTTGCCTTTTCTGCCGTTATCATCTCAGCCATAGGGCACCCTGCCTCTATGTCGGGCATTACAATTTTCTGTGTTTTTTTTGCGAGAATACCTGCACCTTCTGCCATAAATTTTACGCCGCAGAAAAGGATAAATTCGGCATTACTCCTGCTGCCTTCCACTGCAAGTTTATAAGAATCTCCGATTACATCAGCGAGTTTTACAATCTCAATATTCTGATAGTGATGGGCCAGTATGGTAATTTTGTCTTTCAAAAGGTCTTTCTTTTCTTTTATGTTACAAATCAAATCTTCCTTCATTACTTTTTCGTCCTTATCTGATTTTTTTCTTTAAAGAAAAATCGAAGGCTTTTACGGAATGGGTGAGTTCTCCTGCAGAAATATAGTCCACACCTGTATGAGAAACTTCTTCAATTCTTTCTAAAAACATGTTACCAGAAGCTTCGACTTCAATTTTTTTGCCTATTAAATCGACGGCTTTTTTCATTGTTTCCGTATCCATATTATCCAGCATGATCCTGTCGATATTACATTCCAGTGCTTCGTTTACTTCAGATAAATTTCTTGTTTCAACCTCTATTTTATATTTTTTTCCCCATTTATTCCTTATTTTTTCAACTGCTTTC
>JBEHWP010000777.1:0-3286 GCA_040217665.1 Vulcanimicrobiota bacterium | reverse complement strand
AAGCTGGACGGCCGTCACACTGACAGTTTATAATACTTTCTTATATCGTATCTTATAAAAATTATTCTTCATAAATTCAGAAAATCCTTTCTCTGTATAGTTTTTTATTTCTGTCGTACCCCGGTGCTTTTTACACTATTCCACATCGACAGAAACTCATTATAAAAACATTGTATCTCCCCCTTTATCCTTACCGATAGTCTCTCTTCTACTATATTTTGTATCCCTAAAAGTGTAAATAAGTATAGAATCTTCTTGTAAATTTATTATTTTCTTTACTTCCATCTTATATTTTTCAAGTTTAGCAGATGTAATTTCACCTTCAAAGACAGAATTTTGCACCCAGTTGAAATATTTCCGGGAGATTTTCAGAATTTTTACCACTCTATCAACATTAATATCATATACTACTATGGCAAACATTTATTAGTAATAGATTTTTCTATCCAATCTGTAATTTGATTTATATTCTATTATAACAAATATTTGCCTAAATGAACAATCAAAAAATTACCATCCAGAAACATAAGGTTCGTAATCTTCTTCGCCGATTAAATGTTTTTCTAATTTATATAAATCCATTCTTATCAATCTTCTATAAGATACTTTTCTTCCAAGCTTTTTATGGTCAATTGTCGTTCTTTCCCTTTCTTCCATTTCTTTGAGGAACAATTCTCTACCTTTATCATTTAAGAAAATTCCACCGCTTTTCTTTTCAAAATGAGTATTTTTTAACATATTTTTATTGATAAGAGTAAAAATAATCCTGTCAACTATAATAGGTTTAAATATTTCAGCTACATCCAGATTTAAACTAAATCGTCGAAAATTAGTTGTATGTAAAAATCCTATTCTGGGATCAAGATGAGTCTTATAGATTTCACTTAAAACTTTTGTATAGAGAAGACTATTTCCAAAACTGATTAACGAATTCAGCTTATTTTGAGGTGGTCTCCTGGTCCTTTTTTCGAATTTAAAATCAGGATTATTAAGGATAATATCAAAGGCATCGTAATATTTATCTCGAATATTTCCTTCAATACCCATTAAAACATTTGTATCAGCGCAATTAGGAAGAGAAGATTTCAGATTATCAATTGATTCGATAATTTCTGATAAATCTTTCCCTCTACTGTTATAATAGGAAAGGACTTTTTGAATATTCTGAATTGCTCCCAGGATGAACTTCTTTGCAAGTTCTATTCTCTTTGTATCATTACTATACAACTCAGCCTGTTTTAATATCATATATCCTGAATTGTAATGTTCTCTCGGATAAAAACTGCCTGAGTAGTAACCGTAATGATTAAAAAAATGGATTAATATTTCTTTACTGGAAATAAATTCCAGAAATCTCTTGTTTAAGTCAACTTCACCAAATACCATTATTTCTCTTATATTTTCTACCGGCAGATATTTTTTACCTTCTTCCAGTTCGAAGCAGATAGTATTATCTTTTCTCTGTAATTTACCTGAGTTAAATAAATAAATAGTTTTTTTCATAATTCAATCACGCCCAGCAGAACTCATTATACGCACAGTTAGTGCAGTATTTGCATTTTTTAACAGGAGGAGGAATTAACTGCTCTATTATTCTATCTATTTCAAAAATAGCCTGAGTTAATTCATTTCGTAAGTCTTCTGTTAATAATACATCGACTTTTTTTTTCTCTTTAGGAAAAAGCAGCTCGCCTTTTGCTTTAATTCCGTATTCTTCAAGCTCCATCAGATAGAAAGCAAGCTGCATAAAAGCGCTTTTTTCAGCTCTTGAGCTTTTCTTTATTTCACCTACGCATACACTTCCATCTTTAGTTTTTACCAGATCTATGGCAATTTCTGCAAAATGTATTCTTTTATCTCTCGTATAACTTTCTTCATCAATAAGCCTTCCTATCTCTATATGAGGATTTTCCTGATCAGGTTCTATGGAATGAGACATAAGCCATACTTCTCGACGGCAGATATAATAATACCAGATTAAAGTTCCAGTTATTTTATGTTTTGTTTTAGGATTTACCAAAATACTGCTTCTCCTTCTCTTTTAAATCCAGTTTCTTCATTGTAAAATTCTCTGAGTTGTTCAAAAGGGATACGTGTAAAACCATTGCTATCAGGAGGTTGGTTCTTTATAACTACACTTTTACCTACAGACATCACAAACTGAGTAAATTCACTTTTTATTTTATTGAAAGCTTTTTTTCTTTCAAATCTATCCTGTGTATGATTTTTTATTTCCTGATATTTGGAGAAAATTTGTTTGGCATTATTATTTATTTCTACAAAAATATCTACTTTAGGATAGCCTTCTTCAATTAATTTGAATTTATCTATTGCATATTTAGGATGGTCATCATAGTCAAGGCCATGAATTGACGTCAAATATTCTGAATTCTGGACAATCCTTGGTTTTAGATTATTAAAATATTCTTCTGCCAGATGAAGAAATTTTGCTTCTGAAAATTCAGGGTTTTCTTGTAATATTCTTTCTGTTTCCTGAATTAATATGGGATCATAAATTTGCTTACTATATTTTCCTCCTTCAAAGTTTAGTATATATACCATTCCTTCTTTATTGTTAAAATTCCTGTTACATCTTCCGGCAGACTGCATAATACTATCAAAAGGGGCAATATCTCTGAAAACTACATCCAGATCTATATCTACACCTGCTTCCACCATCTGAGTTGATATGACCACTTTTTGTCCATTTTCTTTAATTTTCCCTATTCTTTTCAGACGCTCATAAGGAACTATATTTGTTGATAAATAGATATATTTCACATCGTCTCTTTTTTGTTTTACCAGTGCATCAAAGATGTTTATAGAACAACTTATTGTATTGACTACAACCAGTATGGAATGATTCTTATCAAGTTCTTGTTCTATCCTGGTAAGAAGGTTGTCTAAATTTATACTTTTTTTAAAATATTTTATTCTGCACCTGGACATTTTTTCAAAATAGTAATCAGGTTTATCTACAAGAGATTTTGTTATTTCTACCATTGACGGTTTGGATGCTGTTACCATAAAAATATAGGTATTTGTATTCTGAGTGAGGTACAAAAATATCTCATTTATTAATTTCCAGTATCTTATCGGTATAGCCTGTATTTCATCCAGTATGAGAATACTCGATGGAATCTTATTATATTTCTTCATCATTCTATTTTTATACCCTATTAAAGCGTGAAATAACTGTACAAAAGTACTTATAATAATTTCACTATTCCAGCTTTCAATAAGCAGTTGAGCTTCTGAAGTCTCATAATCATATTCATCATCTTTC
>JBEHWP010000776.1:0-3295 GCA_040217665.1 Vulcanimicrobiota bacterium | reverse complement strand
ATAAAGGATTTATTTGTCGTATATATTTCTTTTTTCCCCGGTAAGAATATTGATATCACAGGAAAGGATGTGTCTACAGAGAATGTCCATCTCCTTTTTATATCCCATATGGCCATTCTGGGATGATAAACAATTTCTATGGTATGACTACCTTCAGATAGATATTCTACAGGAAGAATGCTTCTGTTTTTAGAAGAAGAAATTTTCTCTGTAACATCATGGCCGTCTAGAGTTACTTTTTTTATATAAGACATGCTGGAGGAATAGTGAAAAGATATTTCAGAATTTGACCTGGTCAGAACTTCTCCCGGTTCCGGTTTAAAGTCTGACGGGGCAGAAATATATATGGATATTTGAAGTGATATAAATAATATAGATAATAAACAGAAAAATAATAAAATCATCTTAATCAGTTTAAGATGTTTTTTTAAAATTCTTCTTTCAATTCTATATACCCTTGACCAGGTCAGCATAAAATCATATCCCAGAATCCTTTAATAGAGTATGAAATATTGGGGTCTCCTTTAACGTGGTATTGCTAATATTTTTCCATTATGGCCTTAAGAGCTTTTTTATAGGTTTCATTTTCTGGTTCCAGAGCAAGAGCTTCTTCAAAAGCTTCCGTAGCTTCATCTAAAAGTCCTTCCAGTTCCAGCACTATTCCGTAATAATAATAATAATCTGACTGTTCCGGATTTATTGCGACTGCTTTTTCATAATATATGATAGCATTTTTTGTATCTTCCATGCAGTGATATGTATTACCGATAGCATAATAATAAGACGCTTCCCCCGGTTTTAACTGTAAAGCTTTCTGAAAATATTTAACAGCCTGTGTATATTCGCCTGATTTACGGTATGCCAGGCCGGCACTGAAATTCCACAGATGATCATTCGGCCTCATCTTAAGTGCTTTATTATAGTAAACCAGCGCTTCATCAAATTGATTGAGAAAGAAGTAGGCACTGCCAAGATTATAATTATAATAGGAATTATCCTGATTTAAATCAACTAATTTTTGCAGTGTTTCTGCTGCTTCTTCATATTTTCCTCTATGCATACAGGCAGTTCCGAGATTATAAAGAATTCCGCTGTTGTCCGGATCCTGTTCTGCTGCAGTTTTATAGTTTTCCAGTGCTTTTTCCGGCATACCAATATAATCCATAACTACACCGAGATTTGTATAATATAATCCGTTGTCCGGTTCCAATTCAATAGCTTTATTCAGCTTTTCTTCTGCTTCTTTATATTTACCTGCATAAAGATTTGTAAGCCCTTCTTCAAAAAAAGCTTCTCCTGCAGACATTTTATTCTCTCCGAATGAAAAGTCCTTACCCTGGGACATTATGTTTCCTCCTTAAAAGATTAACTTTAAATCTTCTATTATCATCTGATGATCATCTGATTTTATCTCTTTTAATTTTTTTTGTCAATTTCCCCTTATTTATTTGATGAAAAATTTTTTAAATGTTCCTGTAATATAAAACTATAAAATATTTCCCGGAAGAGGTGGCGAAAATTTAAGAAATTGTTATAATATAAAAAATTATAAACATAATCATAGAGGAGGATAAAACAGTGAAAGTAATGCTTATTTTTCCGCCTCAATCTCAACCGTTTCTTCCTCATATCGCCATGCCTCTGTTAACTGCTGTATTGAAAAAAGAAGGTATAGAAGTCATTCAGAGAGATTTTAACATAGAGGCCTATGAGGATATTACCGGTTCTGACAGGCTCAGAATATCAGGATGTCCCGAAGATATTATAGAAAAATTGCAGACAGCAAAGTCCTGTTTGAGAACGGGAGAGGATTATTTTGTAGAAGAAGATTATTATGAGTCTATAAATGTAATTGAAAATTATCTCTATCATGTGTCCTGTATGTTTCCGGCTCTGAAATGGTCACTTAAGAATTATGTAATTTCCTCTTACAGTACATATTCATCTAGAGATATTCTGGAAGCAGTAAAGGATAAAAAAAGAAATATTTTTTATTCATATTTTGAAGATAAAATAAAAGATATAATAGAGGAAAATCCAGATATAATCGGTATATCAGTGGCATGGAATAGCCAGATAATACCTGCTTTTACCCTTGCCTGTGTTGTAAAAACATATCTTCCATCTATCCATATATGTATGGGAGGAAGTATGGTAGGACACCTGGCAGATTATTTGAAGTATAAAAAGAACATGTTTTCTTTTGTAGATTCTTATATGCCTTTTGACGGAGAAACAGGGCTTGTAAAACTTGTAAAAGAATTTAAAGATGGGAATTTAAAAGATGTACCTGGCCTTATATATATGAATAAAAAAAATATAGTGGTGAATAAACCACAAATATATGAAAATTTAAACGCTCTTCCAACCCCTGATTTTGAAGGTCTTCCGCTGGATAAATATTATTCTCCTCAAGTTTATCTTCCTATAGCTGCTTCCCGGGGGTGTTACTGGGGAAAATGCACCTTCTGTTCCCATCATCTTTCTGCGACTAAATTCCGTTCCAGGAAAGCAGATATTTTATATAATGAAATGAATTTTTTATATGAAAAATATAAGTGTAAAAATTTTTATTTTGTAGATGATGCTATGCCTCCTTCAGTAATGATAAACCTGGCACAAATGATAATAGATGGAGAAAAACCTTATAGATGGGCAGGAGAAATCAGATTCGAAGAACTTATGGACAGAAGTTATTTTCAAACTTTATATAAAGGAGGATGCCGGTTCTTATTGTTCGGACTTGAGTCTTTCTGTCAGAGAATACTGAATTTAATGGATAAAGGATATAAAAAAGAAATGATTGAAGCCGTTATTAAAGAAGCACATGAAGCAGGTATAGTAACATGGATATTTTTCTTTCTTGGTTTTCCCGGTGAGAAAAAGCAGGAAGCAGAGGGAACTCTTGACTTTATTGTCAGGAATAACCGGTATATTGATATGATAGGCCCCGGACCTTTTGTACTGACAAAAAATTCATTTATATATAAAAATCTGAGAAAGTTTAAGATAAGAGCTATAGGAGAAGATAAAAATCAGGATCTCCAGTTATCATATCCCGCTCTTATGGGAGAAGGACTTCAGAAGGAACAGGCATTGGAAATACTCGGTGAATTTCAATCCCATCCGTCTGTTCAGAAATTTTTAAAGCCCTTTGTGTCAGAACCTCATATGTTGTTTTTCAGAAAGTAATATATTTACTATATTTTTTGTAAATTTTCATAATTTCCTTGTTTTTACTGGCTTCATAGCTACTGACCTGAGCATAAGTATTTAATAAGCGTACTGTTACTAT
>JBEHWP010000775.1:0-3300 GCA_040217665.1 Vulcanimicrobiota bacterium | reverse complement strand
TATAAAAAAATAATTTAAAATTTTATAAAAACCTTTTTTATAGACTTTTTCTTGTGTTTTTTTGGATATTTATGCTATAATTTCACTGAATGGAGACGTTAATTATGGAAATATATCATTATAAATTTAATAGAATTACCATAGAACCTGATAAATGTTTCGGGAAGCCATGTATTCGTGGTCTTAGAATCCCTGTATCTTCAATATTGAGCTACCTGAGTTCCGGTATGACATTAGATGAGATACTCTTAGAGTGGCCTGAACTGGAAAAAGAGGATATATATCATGCTCTGGGTTATGCTTCTTGTATGATGGAAGAAAGATTTATTCCTATCTTAGAAAGGTCTGCTGTTTAATGAAATTTCTATTAAATATGAATGTTCCCCTTGCAGTTGGTAAAAAACTGGTATTTATGGGACATACATACCGGCATGTAAGAGACATAGGAAAATCAAAGGCCAGCGATATTGAGATCATTAGAGAAGCCAGGATTAATGGAGAAATAATTATTACTCATGACCTTGATTACGGGCATTTACTGGCTTTCTCCGGTGACAGAGAACCGTCTGTTATTATTTTTCGCCTTCGTAACAGTCATCCAGATAATCTTTGCAATAAGTTGATAAGTGTATGGCCTGATATTGAAAAATCATTGATTGAAGGGGCAATTATATTGATGGAAGACACAGCTTCACGCATAAGAAAATTACCTGTAGCAAAGGAGAATTTGTAATTATGAAAATAGAAGTAAAAATTAATAATATTTCATCTCATCCTGAAAGACATAAGGTTAAAACCGGTAATAACTCTTTAAAAGATACTGTATCAATAGGTTCAAGGAAAGATACAGGAGCCAGCTATTATCCCCAGGATCCTTCTGTTTCGGAACCTGTTCTTACTAAAATTGCCGGTACCAATATTACACCCGGCCCGGACAATGAAAGAATAGATACAAACGGTGATGTAAAGCCCAGAAGTGACGGCAATTTTATATATTCTCCTGAAGAACCGGAATTTATAAATGTTCAAACCTTTGTCACCGTTGATAAAGTCATAAATATGACAGAGAAATTTCTCGGTAAAAAAATACCCTGGTCTTTCGGCCGTGATAAGATAATTATAAACCCCGATAAGGGAGTAATGGCCAATGCTTTCTATAATAAAAAAGACGGCACTCTTAATTTTTTCCATTTTAAAGATAAAAAAACAGGCCAGACCATACAGACAGGGAAGTCTTTTGATATAGGTGCCCACGAAACAGGTCATGCCAGATTAGACGGTATGAAACCGAATTTTCTGAAATGGAATATCGAGACAGAAGCCATACATGAAGCATTCAGCGATATAATCAGTATGTTAGCTTCTCTTCAGGAAGATAAGGTATGCGAATTATTTCTTAAAGAAACAGGGGGAGATTTTCGGAAGGAAAATCTTCTGTCCCGTATAGGAGAACAGTTCGGACAGAGTGTCATGGGTAAACCTTCTATAAGAAGTGCCATAAACAGTTATACTTACAGTAATCCCTATTTACTGCCCCAGATGCAGCAGGAAGATGAACTTACAGGCGAAGCTCATGTTTTCGGCCAGCTTTTTGTGGGAGCTTTTTATGATATTATGGAAAAGGTTTTTCATCAATATGTATCACAGGGAATGGCTCAGAAGGAAGCTCTCACTAAAATGAGCAATACATGCGGGAAACTGTTTATGAAAGCTATAGACATCTGTCCTCCCAGTGAAGCTACTTATAAGGACATTGCACAGGCAATGATTAAAGTAGATCAAATGGAAGAAAAAGGAAAATATAAAAATATACTTAAAGATGTTTTTGAAAAGAGATGGATTCTTTTTGAAGATAAAGAAATACCGCAGGAGATAAGAGGCAGTAAATTTATAAACCCGTCAGACAGAGAAAGCATAGTGAGTTTTATTGACAGGAACAGAGAATTAACAGGTTTTTCCGGAGATACCCCGTTAAAAATAGAAAAAACAGAAAAAAATAAAGACGGAAGTACCATAATTGACCTTACTTATACTCAGGAAGTACCTCTCAGAGGGAGTGATTACGGCATATTTGACGGAGCCATGATAGAGATAACAGGGGGAGTAAATATAATGTCCGACTCAGGAGGAGAAGTATGTTCACTCGCTTCCAGAGCTGTTGACAGAGATAATATAGAAAACACAAAAAATCGTCTGAAAAACCTTATAAAAGAAGGAAGGATAAAATTTATTGATCCTTCTGTAAAGAAAATTGAAGAGAAAGATTTATTTGATAATAAAGGCATACCATATGCAGGCTATACTCTTTATGAAGACGGAAAAATGAAGATAGTACCTTCTACAGTAATACAGTAATAGGTGAAAAGTGAGCGGCGTTATTGTTGTGGAGGGTAATAATTGTTCTAACAATAACGCCCTGAGGTGAAATACGCATTACGCATTACGCATTACGCTTCTACCCAAGTGTAAACCTGAAATGAGCTCCTTTACCTCCTTCTGATTCGACCCAGATTTTTCCGCCATGCTGTTCAACTGCTTTACGGGATATACCGAGTCCAACTCCTGTTCTGCAGAATAATTCATGGGCATTTTCCCTTTTTCCCGGTTTAAAGATAGTATCAATATAATCTTTTTCTATGCCTGTTCCATTATCCTTTACTCCAAGCACGAGCCCCTTATCTGTTTTCTCAACAGTTAATTCTATGACTGGATTATCTTTATCTACATAATTTATTGCATTTTCAAGCAGATTTTGATATAAATGGGTCAGAAGCATTCTGTCACCGAATACATCAGGCAAAGGTTCTCTTTTTATCTGAGTCTTTGTTTCTTCAATTCTTACAGATAGTGAATAGAGAGCCTGTTCAACACATTCATCAAGAGAAAACAGCTCATATCTCAGGCCGTCTTTACCTGCTTTACAGAGAGTAAGTAAATCCTGTATAAATAATGCCATCCCTCTTGCTATGGAAGAAATTGATTTAATACATGATGTTCCTTCTTCAATAGAATTATTCTGTAATTTCTGTTCCAGTTGATTGCCTGTAGATATGACTCTCCTGATAGGTTCAAGCAAATCCTGACTTACCATGGATGCAAATTCATTCAATTCATCATTTTTACCGACAAGTTCTTTGTTGATTGCTTCAACTTCTTTTTTTCTTTTCTCCAGTTCTTCTTCAGCCCTGGTTCTTACAGAAATTTCTTCTTTTAATTTGTCATTTGCCGATTTAAGTTCAAGTGTTCTTTCTTCCACTCTCTTTTCCAGATCTTCTTTTGCCTTTCTCAGTTCCATTTCCA
>JBEHWP010000774.1:0-3302 GCA_040217665.1 Vulcanimicrobiota bacterium | reverse complement strand
ATTTTTATCTGCATCTTTGGAAATAAGAGAACGAATTATAAGTTTTATACGGCTATCCACATCTTTTTTAAGGTCTTTCTCTATATCATCAACCTGGAAAGGAGTAAATTCATAATGGGTCAGTACTGTTGCCATAACTTCTACCGGGCCGTTACCGTTTTTTTCAATATGAACTTCTGACAGTCTTGCACCTATGACAGAGTCAATATTACTCTGCAGAACAGACCGAACCTGTCTTTCAAACCTCTGTTCTAAAATAAGTCCTCTCAGTGTTTCTGTCATAAAGAGTGCCACAAAAATTAAAATAATTATTTTCAGCCAGAAATTTTTCAGAAAATTTATTATACCTCTTTTACCGGGCGACTTTAATGATGTTAAATCAAAAAGATTGAATATAATAGCAGCAGCAATCTCTATGGCAAGGAAATTGGCAAGGAAAAGTAAAAATGCTCCGGAAGCAAGATCCCACCGTGCTATTGAAAGACAGAGTCCGCATGTGGTAAGAGGAGGTACAAGAGCTGTAGCAATAGCCACTCCCGGAAGAGCAGGGCTTACTTTTTCATTTACCAGGGCATAGGCTCCTGCAAGGCCGGAAGCAAGTGCTATAATCAAATCATAAATGGTAGGTTTTGTCCTCGCAAAAATTTCCGTTCCGAATGGCATCCTGAGAGGTAATGAGCCGATAATGGCACCGAGTAATATGGCCAGAATAGCCCCAAGCACTGCAGCTACAGTAGATTTCCACAGAAGGATCTGATCATTCGAAGAAATTCCGAGAGCCATGCCGAAAATAGCACCCATAAGAGGTGCTACAAGCATGGCTCCGATTACTACGGCAGTGCTGTTTGCAAGAAGTCCGTAAGCAGCTATTGTAGTTGAAAGAGCAACCATTACATAAAATGTAACAGTAGGAGCAGAAATCTCAACTATATTATCATATATTTCCTGCCGTCTTTCAGATTTAATATTTACATGAAGACCAAAAAAACTCATCTGTTGTCACCTGATAGAAAAATTACTGGGAGTAACATGCTCTCAAGAGACCTGTAAAGAAATGACGGGCATTTGTACCTATTACTCTATTGTTATATCCTCCTTCCTGAACTACAAGAACAGGAATATTCAGGGAACCAATCATATGACCATTTGCTTCAAAATCTCTGTAATTAAGAAGCCATGTACCTGTAGGATCACCTCTGGATGTATCAAGTCCAAGAGAAATTACAAGGAACTGGGGCTGAAAATTTCTGATTTTTTTCAACACAGTAGTAAGAGCTTCTCTATAACGGGCTCCATCCACTGTTTCAGGAAGAGGAATATTTATATTAAATCCCTCTCCCCTGCCTGTTCCTTTCTCCTGTTCAAAACCACTGAAATAAGGGTAGGCAAAACGGGGATGGCCGTGAATGGATATGGTAAGAACATCTGAACTTTCATAGAATATATTCTGATGACCATTTCCATGATGATAATCAATATCCAGTATGGCAACTTTACCGTATTTACTTAGATAATTGGCAGCAATAGAAGAAGAATTGAAATAACAGAAACCTCCGAATGCACGTTTTTCTGCATGATGGCCTGGAGGTCTTACAAGGGCATAGGCAATACGGGAACCTTCCAGTATTTTATCGGCACAGGTAAGAGCACAATCTACAGCTTTTTTGGCAGCAAGAAAAGCATTATTGTTTAAAGGAGTAAAGGTATCTATACAGTAATAACCGGCCCTGACAGATAGTTCTTTCGGCGGCCTGGCAGCATTTCTTATAGGGAAAACATAGGGATATATAGACTTGCCGGGTTTAAGATCAGAGCATACCTTTTTAAAATAATTAAAGAAATGTTCGTCATGAACTGCCACTATATGTTTCTCAGAAAAATGACGGGGAGGAAACCTCTTAAAAAAACATGTCTTTTCAATTTCTTTCAAAATAGAATTTATTCTTACAGGTGCTTCAACATACCCCCTTTCTCTTACATGGTGAATATCATGAGTTTCATTCACTATAAGAGGAATAAGCTTATCCTGAGGCACCAGATCTTTCACAATTACAGGTACATCTTTTTTTACATATTTTGCATCTCTGAGTTTTATCGGATCATCTTTAAAAGACTCTACTACCATGTCAATGTAAGCAGGAGAACACAGATGCCCGTATTTTCTTTCAAGAATAGCTCTGACTATGGAACGGGCTGTTTTACATGACAGTTTTATATCCTGTCCGAGAGAATCGTAAACAAGATAAGGAGGATTTATGCTATCGGTGCTGACTGGCGTTTCATAGAGGGTATTAATAACAGGCCTTGCCCCGTATTTCTCATAGAAACGAAGTCGTGTAGCATTCTGTTTACATATCTCACTGTCGGGACAGAGGAGACTATCGTCAGGAAGACATTCAAAAAAAATACCACAGGTCTTTAAAGCCATTGCTTCTTCCCTTACCCTGTTGTAAAGAGCACCACCTATGCCTCGACCTGTCATTTCCTTTGCAGCAGAAATATAATCAAGATAACAGAAATTTAAAAAAGGAGCATGACAGAGAAGGGCAAAACCCTGTACCTGAAATTTATTATTTTCAAGAACAAAAAGTATGGAACGAAAACGATATTTCAGAGGATTGCTCAGGAGTTCCGGTAATTTTTCTATCTCCTGTTCCGAAAGTTCATGGAACTGGGTCTTTAATATATGCTGAACCTGACTTATAGCTTCTCTGTTGGAAGGAATAGTATTATCATAAATACGGCGAATCCTAAACATTATCTTTTATATCCTTTTCAAAAAAAGCCTGTCCATGCTCTTCAATTGTAAGCAACACTTCTTCTGAAGCAGGAGGAGACAGATCAAGATGCTCTACCAGTTCTTTCAATGAAGCAAGAAGCTCTTCTATTTTCTTCTCTTCAAGTTTACTGATAGGAGTGAATATATTCCATACCTGTGATACTTCCAGCCACTGTGCAAGACCTTTTCCTTCTTCGGTAAGAGTTATTTTCAATCTTCTCCTGTCATTTTCAAATCTTTCAACATTGACCCATCCTTTTTTAAACATACGAAATACTATACCTGAGACAGTACTTTTATTGAGATGAACTCTTTCACTCAATTCCGTCATAGATATATAATCTTTATTATTCAAAAGAAGTATAATATTTGCCTGATGGATGGTAATACCATAATTTTTTTTCAATATCTGAGTCTGACATGAAAATTTATGATAAACCTTTAAAAATAAATTTCTTATTTCTTCTATATATTTATTTTCCATAAATTAACCTTTCAATATTAAGTTTATATGAAATAATGA
>JBEHWP010000773.1:0-3314 GCA_040217665.1 Vulcanimicrobiota bacterium | reverse complement strand
TGATGTCAAGAGCATTTTTGTCTCTTTCTAAACTTACGATATTATATTCATAGAATATTTCTTTTATTGTATTATGTCAAGATTTTTATTATAATTTAACTACACCTGAATAGTTACTATAATTTTAAATAAACATAAGGATTTTCCGGCTGAGTTACCTTCTTTATAGATGTCACTTTAATAAAAGGCACTGCGGAATTTTTATAGGTTCCGGCCTTCAATACGCCTTCTACAAGTATCCAATCATTTACGGAAAAATTTCTGGCTTCATGAGATTCACAGATAAAGCTGAACATAAGAGAATCGGCAAGACAGCACCATATACCAATCCTTCCGAGACCTATCTGATTCTCTCCAAAATCATTCATTTTAAATACAAAACCCTTTATTTCAATTTTTTCTCCGTCATAAGATTTTATATTATCAAGCAATTCTTCCGAAAGGTTAAAATAATCACTTTCATTAAATACAATAGTGCCGTTTATTTTACACCTTTCAACAAGCTGCCTGTTACCCTTACCTGTACCGCCGAAAAAACCGGCGGCCATACCTCTGTTTGATGCAACACCGGAACCCAGGGAGGTCACTCCGAAAAATGTCGCAAGTATAAGAGGAATAAAAAATATTATTATTTTCGGATTAAACCTGGAAATTGCTTTGCCTTTTCCCATACTTAAAGCCTGATAAATAAACATAATACTGATAAATATAAGTGTAAAAACAGTAAAAGGATACATTCTCGGATGAACAAGTTTGCCTATTGTTTCTCCTATAAAAAGATTCAATATACCGAGTATGACAAGTGAAAGCACAATTAGCCTGGAAAACTCTTTATCTATAACAGTCAATCATATCACCTCTTAAATAAAAAATTAATTATGAGAGCAGCGATAAAATTAAGACTGATTATTAATAATATTAATTTTACAACCACTCTTTTTCTTAATGCTCCCAGAAGCATAAAGGTAATTCTTAAATCCATCATGGGGCCGAAGAGCATAAAAGCCATAACCGATCCTAAAGGAAACTGCCTGGAAAAGCTCTTTGCAATAAAAGCATTTGCCTCAGAGCAGAGACATAGAAGATAAGACGCAGCCATCATTAAAACTATAGACAAAAATCTTCCTGCAGCCATATCGGAAAGGATTTGTTTCGGGAAAAATGTCTGCACGGCAGCAGCACAGAAAGCACCTGTAAGAAAATAAAAACCTATATAAAAAAAATCATCGATTGTGACTTCCATAAGTTTGCTGATTTTTTTCCATAAAGGAATAACGTCTTCATGGTTATGACTTACAATACTTTGACAGCAGTTTTTATCTTCACTTTCAATATAAAGCTCTTTACCTCTTTCTTTAAAGATAAATACAGACAGAATACCTGCTGTTAACGATATAAGAAAACCTGTTAATATTCTTATAAGTATTATTTTTATATTATATGAAAAAGCTATGGAGGTAGAAAAAATAGTCAGCAGATTTATCTGCGGCACTGCAAGCATAAAAGTAACTACCGCATAGAAAGGAACACCTTTAACTATAAGCCTCCTTGCTACAGGAACAGTGGTACATTCACATACAGGTAAAACCAGACCTGTAAATGACGCAAAAATCATTGATATATATCCTCTGCAGCTTAATATTCTGCAGATAAACTGTTCGGAAACAAAAACCTCTATAATGCCGGAAGCAAGAGAACCGAGTAAAATAAAAGGAAGAGCTTCCAATATTATACTGATTAATATAACAGTAAAATTAGATACAAATTCCAAATAAAGTCACTTCTTTCGTGATGCGTGATGCGTGACGCGTGACGCGTGACGCGTGAATTATGTAAGGATTATATGAGAATCTTAATGTGTAACGAAAGGAACAGATTCTCATACGTCGTTGTGAACAATGCCTGTTATTATAAAATACATGTAAAGCAAAATATTACCCATAATGTAATATTATGAACAATACTGACTTACTGTATCTGGCTATAAGAAATGACTTCAGGAGGTGCTCTTATGGAGTTAAAACCGGTGGGGAGAAAACAATAAAAATAACTGTATCTGTAAATTACCGATAAAAAAACAGCGAAAAAGAAATATACAGAAAAAATAAATACATTAAGGGCGGAGAAATATTTTTCCCATTGACAGAAAACGCAACCATGACCGTCTGTATCATAATGAATATGAAAAGGAATATGAAGAGGAATTACTAGAAATAATATTAATACGATAAGGGCAATTATTTTCTTCTGCATAAAAATCCCGGAATGTTCATTTATAGATAAAATATAATTTATATAATATAATTTGCTCATACCACAGAAGTTCCTCTTTTTTAAAGAATTTTTTCCATAAAACTTGACAAATATTTTTTAACTGTTATAATTAGAAAAAATAATGAGACCAGGTATCAGAATTATGTTAAATGCAGAAAAAAAATACGACGCTTATTTAAAATCTAAAAATCAGAGATTTACAACGGCAAGAAAGACTATATTTGATTATCTTTTCAGCACCCACAGTCATTTAAAACTTGAAGATATAAGAAAAGAAGCAGAGAAAAATAATATCTCAAGAGCTACTTTATTCAGAATACTCAATCAGATGATAGACGCAGAACTGATACAGAAATTCTTTGACGATAAAGGACAGGTCTATTATGAACATATTTACGAACATACTCCTCACCACCATCTAATCTGCACGAAATGCAACAAAATTACCGAATTTGAAGATCCTGATTTACATAAATTCCTGGAAGATATCTGTAAAAAAAATAACTTTATCCATCATAACCATATAGTAGAAGTAATGGGGGTGTGTGACAGTAAATGTTGAAAATAAGAATTTCTCTTCTCCTTTTATTATTACTGATTATCATTCCATTGCATGCACCTTTTCATAAACATGGAGGATTTACAGACGAAAATAAATGCCCTTTCTGCCAGTGGGAAAATGCTTTTTCTTCCCTGGCTATGTTCATATTTACAATTTTCTTCTCACATAAAATTTTGAAAATTTTAAATATTACTTTTATTTTTAATAAACTGTCTCCAGAAAAAATACTCTCATCTACAAGAGCTCCCCCTCTATCCTTTATATAAACCACAATTAATTCTCTCACGGTTAGAAAAAACTATTTATATAAAAGCTTTTTTATAATTAATTACACACTTTATTCTAGTGGAAGTAAAAATAAATTTGAGGAGTAAGTAAAAACTATGAAAACATTAATAGATTTAAAAAAACGCGAAAAAGGTATAGTAAAAGAAATAATATGTAATAATCATGTACATATACACAGAAGATTACTCGA
>JBEHWP010000772.1:0-3317 GCA_040217665.1 Vulcanimicrobiota bacterium | reverse complement strand
GACTGGGCCAGGGCATTATTGAAAGAAAAAAATCCTGATTTAAGTAATGTAAAGAAAATACTGGAAGAAGCAAAAAAGGTAAATGTGTCTGAAACAAAAGAAATTGCTGAAACATATATGTCTCTTCTGGATAAAATTCTTGTAAAAAAAGACTCTGATTTTAAAGAAGAAGAAGAAATTCTGGACATAATTGAGAAGTTTGATGCTGATGATATTCCTGAAAAAAGAGGAGAAAAACTTGGAAAATACCACAGAATTCTTGGAAAAAAATATCTGAATTCGGTTCCCAGTGATCTTAAAAATGGATTGAAACATCTGAACAGGTCACTGGATTTTGACGGGGATAATACTGATACACTTCTGGCACTGACTTCATATTATATGGATCAGAAAGATTATGATAATGTTATAAAATATACGAAGACACTTGATAAAAAAGATCCTGATATATCTATAATGCTTGCAGATTCTTATCGTCTTAAGAAAAAGGATAAGAATATGACTGAAGCTTTAAAATACTATGATCTTACACTGGAAAAAATCAAAAATAATAAAAACGATAAAATCGAAGAATATAAAAAGAGACTGGTAAACGGTTACAATTCTATAGGTTCTTATTATCTGGACCGTAAAAACAATAAATATGCTATAAAGATTTTTGTAAAATCCAGAAATATTGATAATAAAAATAAAGATTCAATAAAAGGACTGGTAAGAGCTCATATAGCTACTGGCCTTGAGCTTTACGGCAAAGGTTTTGGTTCCTATGATAATGCAGCTTATCATTTCAAGGAAGCTAAAAAACTTGATAAAACAAATGAAATTGCAACAGATTATCTGAAAAAAATAGCACAGGCAAAAGAAGATGCCGGGAAACAATATATCTATCCAGCAGGAAGTGAACCTGCATACTGGTATCCACCTGCGCCGGCTCAAAATAATAAAGGAGGTAATGATCTTGATAGCTGGTAAAAATTATATAAGGACTTTATTGATATGTTTATTTTTTATACTAATGCAGCAAATCACTTTCGGGCAATCACAGGGACAGTGGATTATGGGTATTGTTACATCTATATCGGATAATGCTTTCCAGATAACGGATAACAGCGGTAAATTGATTGATATAGGTGTTTCACAGAATACTAAATTTATACATTTCGGTAACGGAACCGGCAAAGAAGCAGATTTTTCTTCTCTTACTGAGAATGATATTGTTACTATTTTTTCTACTTCTCAGAGTGGTAATATTATAGCTTTACAGGTTGGCTTTTTACATCAGGGTGAATCACTTCAGATGCAACAGAATTCTCCTCAATTCAATCCTGATAACCGGTATAACCATAATAATCCCTATAATAACCAGTACAGCCAGACTAATCCGCAGTTTAATCCCTATAATAATCAGTATAACGATCCCTGTAATAACCAGTACAACCAGAATAATCCGCAGTTTAATCCCTATAATCAGTATAATCCCAATAATCTGCCTGACTATAATCAGGATTATGAGTTTGATTGCCCCGAATGTAACCAGAATTATCAGTATAATCAGAACAGGCCGAATATGAAACCACCGTTAAATCCTGATAACAGGTATAATCCTCAGTTCAATCCTGACAATAACTTTAAACCGGGGCCGGATAACAATCTTCAGTTCAATACTCATAATTCACCGAACAGGACACAGAAATTCAATCTTCTTGCTGATTATATAAAAAACAACAGTACTATAAGTGATCAGTCAGGAGTTTTTTCCTGTGAACTGCCTTCCGGGTGGAAAGCAGAGAGAGGCGGAATATATATAAAAGAAATGTCGGATGCAACCGCTCTCTGTAATGTTACCGTTGTTCCTTTGAAAGAAAAAGACATGTTATCCTTTGCTAAAAGCAATGACAGTAATTATGAAAAACTGGGAAAAGAGATGAAAAATGAATATAAAAAGCTTGGAATAAAATCCCTCAGGGTGTCAGATAAGAATTCTTCTTCTCTGTTCTTTTCTTACAGAGGTAGCGACGGAAATAATTATTATGTTGAGCAATACTATATCAGTGCCGGTGCTGCCGTTATAACGGTTCATTTAGAAACAGACAGGCAGAAAGATTTTTCTGCAGATTTCAGAAAAATTATAGAAAATTTTCAGGTCAAATAGATGCGTAATGCGTGATGCGTAATGCGTGATGCGCAGGGATTAAACCCGTCACGTGTTACGATAACTTAAATTCTAATAAGTTATGAAATATACTATAATTATGAAGCAAACAGAGGTGTACCATTGAAAGAAAATGAAATAAATGTAGACTTCAATGAAGTCGGTAAAAAAATTGAAGAAGCCATAAAATCTTTGAAGAATAAAAAACTCCAGGAAGGAGATCTGAATTTCGATCCTTCGAAAGTTGAAACAAGATTATCATTCAAGCAGGTTGATAAAGATAACTGGCAGATAACAGTAGAATTGATTGATACAAATACAAATGAACCATTTCAACTTCCTACGGATATAAATATATAATTGAAAAGTGAGTAGGGGCGAACCACTGTTTTCGCCCGGTACCGGTGAAAATACGCATTACGCATTACGCATTACGCATAAAATTTCTCTGAATATTTCATCAAATATTTTTTCTTCTGCCTGTGACGGTGAAAGTGTTGTTACATATTCTGCAAAATGAGAAATTTCTTTTTCCAGATACTCATGTATAACAGGTATTCCGGGCTTTAAATCGCTCTCTTCTCCGTATATTTTTTCATTCAATAATGTTTGAATTTCATTTTTTAAGATTCCTTCAGGCAATATGGTTAAGAGGCTATTGAATTCCATGGGAGGAACTGTTTTTCTTTCTTCAATCCACCGGCATGCAAGAGCAGGTCTCAGGGCATAAAAATATTTTTTTATTTTCACCGTTTCCCCCTGTAGACTGTCTCTAAAGGTGCCTTTTACTATGCTTGAATAATGATGAAAAGTGCTTTTGGGAGAAAAAGCTACAGGTATAAGTTCTTTTATTTTTTTGCTTATTTCAGGTCTGTCAAGATATATAACAGGTGATTGAAACCATTCCATAAGTGCTGCATTCGATTTTTGTAGAAGTCTCAGGGCTTTTCTCATATCCCATCCGTTTATATCCAGCAGATCATGTACAGGTTTTTCTATAACATCTTTCCTGTCGTAAACAGACAGATACCGGTCATAGTCATGAATATAGATAAACCTGACGTCATAGTCACTGTCTTTCGAGGGAAATCCCCATGCCCTGCTTCCTGACTCACAGGCATAGATTATTTTAACTTTTTCTTCGTCTTCGATTTTTTTTAATTCT
>JBEHWP010000771.1:0-3336 GCA_040217665.1 Vulcanimicrobiota bacterium | reverse complement strand
AGCCGGTTTTGCAGGTCTGGGAGCCGGTGCTGCAGTTGTAGCAGGGATTTTTCTTTCAGACCTGGGACCGACAGCAAAGTTTATTGGATCAGTATTTGGAGGGGCAATGGCTATGATGGGTTCGATGATTGGTTCAAGTATGTCTGAGAATATGCTTCAAAGCCCAAGTCTGCTTGCACATAAAGCCTGTACCAGGCATCATAATCTGGTCATTTCATCTTTTGGAGTTTTAGGAGCATCAGCGGCGGTAGGAATAGGAGGAGGACTGGGAGGAATAGTGGCAGGAGGCATAGTAGGAGGAGTAGTAGGCATGATAGCCGCCAGCCAGACCGGGTGGCCGGAGGAATGACTATAGTTTTTTTAATGTTCAAAAGCTGAATATTTCAAATATTATCCTGTCTAAAAGGTGCTGTTCCCTGTGTTAATCTTTCTTCAGGTAAGAGATTAATAAGGAACGGCACTTTTATTTTTCTTTACATAATCAAAAATAGCCGTTTCACCAAGCTTTTTTTCCATATCCTGGAAAAACTTCAATCCCTTTCCATATACTGTATTTCCTTTATTTGTAAAAGATGCACCTGAAGTCCTGCCCTGAGAGTACTTATAGGCTATCCATTCGGCAAAACCTTCTATGAGCAGTTTTTCCTGATCTAAGGGACAGTTATATTGCTGCCATGCATGGGTAAATTCATGAGCCATAACCTCATATATTCTTGAAGTAGAGAGGCCGTATTGAATATAAATCTTCTGTCTCCAGTAAAGACCTGCTATAGCGGCATCTGCAAGTTTTTCATCATGAGCTATATGCAGAAGTTCTTCCTCATCAACAGACATAACCTGCAATGCACATGGAACCTGCATGCCATATTTACTGTAAAGACCTGCCGAAACTTCTTTTAAAATGACATCTAACTGTTCATTTTGCTGATAATGTTCCGTAAGGCCTCCTTCTGCAGCTTTTACATCATTAAAATTTGTAACCTTTTCTCCTTTACCGGGAGAAGGGGTAGAATAAACTGCTGTTTGAGATGACGAAAATTCTATAATTATCGTATTTGTAGAACCATCATAGAGTGCTTTACTTGCTCCTGCAAATTGAACTGCATATTTTAAATAAACATAAAAACGATTCTGATAGGTATATCCGTATTCATCGGGAAAATATCTGTTATTTATATAATGTCTCTTTTCGGCAATATTATAGACATGTGTTCCTTTTATTGCTTTCATAAGATCATCACAGTCTGCATATAAAATATTATTATAAAGTATGACCCTTCCCTGAAATAATTGGCCGTCAATATATACGGAAGGAAACTTTGTCTGAGCCATCAGTGGAACTATGGATATAAAGAACAGAACAGGTAAAAATTTAAATATTTTCAAGTAAATCAACTCCTTTAACGATATCGTGACCCGTCACACGTGACGGGAGACAGTTTCATCACATGATACTTCTCACAGATACTATCATATAATATTTTACGTTATAAGGCAACATAAGACAATAGTGAATGGTGAACAGTGAATTAATGTCTTGTTCTTTTCACTTTTCACTATTCACTTTTCACTTATTTTCTTCTTGACAGAGAAAAAAATTTTGATATTATTATTCCATATCTCTACACTAAAATTTTAAGGAGGATTATTAATATGGATCTCATCATCAGAAATGCCCTGCTGAGAGGTGCAAAAGAAACTCAGGACATAGCGATTAAAGGCGGAAAAATTGCAAAAATCAAAAAAAATCTCAAAGACAAATGTAAAAAAGAGATAAATGCGGACGGGAAACTTGTAACAGAGTCTTTTTGCAATGCCCACCTTCATTTATGTAAAGTTTACACCCTTCAGATGATGGATGAAGAAGCACTTAAATCATATCATGGCGTAGATATGGGCGCGGCAATGACTGCAATAGAACTTGCCGCAAGAGTAAAAGAAAAATATGCAGTAGACTGGATCATAAAAAATGTAAGAAAAGCTCTTGCCCATGCTGCCATAAATGGAAATACTCATATCAGAGCTTTTGCGGATGTAGACTCAAAAGCAAAACTCATAGGTATAGAAGCACTTCTTCAGGCCAAATCGGAATTTAAAGATATTGTAGACCTTCAGGTAGTGGCATTTCCACAGGATGGAGTCGTAAGAGAACCGGGAACGGAAAAATTAATAGATAAAGCCATGAAAATGGGAGCAGACGTAGTGGGCGGTATTCCCTGGATAGAATTTACAGAAGCAGATGAACAGGCCCATATTGATGCCATGATGAAACTGGCTGTAAAATATGATAAAGATATATCCATGCTTGTCGATGATGCAGGAGATCCTGGATTAAGAACACTGGAAAAACTTGCAGTAGCTACAATAAAAGCAAAGAGACCGGGCCGTTCACTGGCCCATCATGCAAGAGCTATGGCTCTTTATCCGGGACCATATTTCAAGAAAATAGCAGCTCTCCTTAAACAGGCAGAGATGGGAGTCATAAGTGACCCCCATACAGGCCCACTTCACGCAAAGGTAAAAGAACTTCTGGCAGAAAAATGTCTTGTAGCACTCGGACAGGATGATGTTGTCGATGCATATTATCCCTTCGGGCAGAACAGCATGCTTGAAGTTGCCTTCTTAAATGTTCATCTCCTCTGGATGACAACGTACCAGGAAATGGAAACTATTTATGATATGGTAACAGTTAATGCAGGTAAAGCTATGAATGTAAAAGATTTCTCTATTGCAGAAGGACACCCTGCCCATATGGTAGTCCTTGACGGCAAGAGTGTTTATGAAGCTATTATGTACCATAGAGAACCGCTCTATGTAGTAAGTCATGGTAAATTAATAGATAAAGAAGCTATGAAGAAATTTATTTAATCCTGGAAATAAGTGAAAAGTGAAAAGTGAAAAGAAGAGATCATTACTCGTTATTTTCTCTTCACCATTCACTTTTCACTCTGACTGCCATGACCTGGTTAACACAACGAAGTATTTCTTTTCCAAATTATATCTTCTATGGCCACCTTTAGTTCTTTTCTCCTTTTAATTTCCCTTCTCTTTCCCATCTTCTAACGGTCTCTATAGATACTCCTAATTCTTTTGATAATTTTCCTGTTCCTACTATACATAATAATTTTATATTAATCATTTATATACTCAAGTCTGCCAATAATTGCATCAGTAAAATGTCAGAATATCCTTATAATTACTTAATACGGCAACAGGTAAATTGGTACCCAAAAAAATATGGAACACGCTCCTGTCCCTGTCCGGGCTCTGGAGGAAAAGATATGCCGTATTAAAAGAGAGTTGTAAATTATATAGACGCAAAATATTAACAGTCTG